>JAPLVT010000141.1 GCA_026396975.1 Candidatus Iainarchaeum sp. | reverse complement strand
CTATGTGCACCAGCACGAGTTCTCGTATTTTTTGAGGGCGCTTTTTTTCATTTTGAAGGCAACCGCAAACTGCATTGAAAGGGAAAGCCCCAAAGCCCTAGTCGCTTGCAGAAACACCTCCAGCGGAGATTGCGCTACAGCTGTTGCAAGCGCAAAGGGGCTTGGCAATGCTGTCCTGCTCGATGCAAAAACCGAAAAGCGCTTCAAGATGTTCCCGAACCTTACAAAAGAAAAGGCGTTGGAAATCAGGCGCAAGCTGCCAAAAGTGCTGGCAAGCCTGGTTGCAAGGCAGACGGGGGATGGAAAAAAAACTGTTTTTATCAGAAGCAGGGGCTATTTGGACAGCCTGAAAGGGCGGATGCAAAAAGACAGCGAATTCAACGTTATTTCCCTGGACGAGTTTCTCTTGAAAAAAATGCTCAACCCGCTGAGCCTGCACCGCTATTTCTCGACAAGGGCGGGAACGCG
Organism: Candidatus Iainarchaeum sp.; assembly: GCA_026396975.1. Classification (GTDB taxonomy): domain Archaea; phylum Iainarchaeota; class Iainarchaeia; order Iainarchaeales; genus JAPLVT01. The sequence goes on along the minus strand of JAPLVT010000141.1, from coordinate 3,069 downwards.
GAAAAAATTCCGGCAGGCATTCGGCAGTTACTCCGCAGGCAATGCCTTCAGGGAAAAAACCGTTTTTGAGGGGATGAACTTCGGCCGTCTGCTGCAGCCACTTATGCAGCAGGCCGCGGAAAGGGACTGGCCGGAGTTTGTTTTCTTGATTGGCATGCTGGCGGGATTCTTCCGCTCCCAAAAGCCGGCCGCGGTAGTTTTGTGGGATGACATGGTGGCGTTCGAAAGGATCTGCGCCCTGCTTGCGAAGCAGTTCGGCATTCCCAGCCTTGTAGTACAGCACGGTCTTTTCCACGGCGTGCCGGCGAGGGGGAACTGGATCAGGGGTTTCGCGCCGTTAACCGCGGACAGAATCGCGGTGTGGGGCAAAATTTTCAAGAAAAGCCTTGTTGATCACGGTGTGCAGCCATCGAGGATAGTTATAACAGGCTGCCCGAGATTTGACGCGCTGCTGCGCAAAAAACTCAATGCGACTCGCCTGAGGCAGGAATACGGAATATGCCCCGGCGAAAAGGCAGTGCTTTTCATAACCCAAGTGTCTTTGAACCAGCCTGACGTGAAGCGCATACTAGCCGGGCTCGCCCTGGGCAATAAAACCAAGAAAACACGGTTCATCGTGAAATTGCATCCAATGGATTACTCCCGCGTGGACGAAGAGCTCGCCGGGATGGCGATCGTGGTGAAAGACAGGGATTTTTACGAATTGCTGAACGTTTCCGACGCTGTGATAACCGAAAGCTCAACCGGCGGGCTTGAGGCAATGGTTTTGGGAAAGCCAGCCATAGTGTTCCGGCAGCGGCTGCCGCTTGAAACATTCGGGTTTTTCAAGTTTTATGACTCGGCGGACGCTGTTTTTAAGGCAAGCGACCTGAAAGGGCTTGAAAAAGCGCTGGGCACCGCCTTGAACAAGCGCCGGGAAAGAATGGTCATGGCGGGAATCAAAAAATTTGTATACGCCGCGGCGTTCAAGCAGGACGGCAAGGCGACTGAGCGCGTTTTGCGGCTGGTAAAAAACACTGTGGGTAACGACTCTGGCCCGCATCCCAACGCCAGTCAGCGAGTGCAACTCCTATAATTTGTCTATCTGCGGTGCGTTCTGCTGAGCAATTGCCTTCTTCGGTAAGTGGTAATTCTTTTCGGGGGGATTCTTTGGTTTGCTGATCTAATCGTGCCTCTTGCGCGTAGAACTTCTTTTAGTGCACCGCGAAAAGAGCCAGTTCTCAATAACTCGCTAATTATTCTATTAACTTGTTCTTGCTTTTTAATCCCTCCGCCTCTTCTTGCTTGTCTGAAAAGACTGACAATTTGCCTGGGGGCAACATTTCCGGTGCTTGGAATTGCAGCATCTGCGCTCCCTCTGCTGATTCCCTGCGCTATCAGCGTGTCTTCCCCAACGGCAACAAAAGCTTTTGGGGCTTGCATTTTCCATTGCCTGAGCAGTTGGGGGTCTTTGGCTGAGTCTTTGACGCCAACAATGTTAGTTCTGCCCACTAGCCTGGAAAGAGTTTCTGGGCTGATTCTGGATGAGAGCTGGGGGATATTGTAGACAAGGATAGGGATATTCGCTTTGCTTAATTTCCTGTAAAAGCCTTCGACTATTTTTTGATTGTTGGTGTTCGGGGCTATTGCGAGAACTCCTTCACAGCCCATGGCTCTTGCATATTTTGCGACTTCAATGGCCTCGCTAAGCTTTTGCGTTCCGGTTCCCGCAATTATTGTAAAACACTTTTCCATTCTACGGCGCAGGCCTACAGCAAATTCTATTAGTTGTTTCTTTTCTGCAACCCTTAACGCAGGCCCTTCGCCGATTGTTCCCCCAACAACAATGCCGTTTACCCTGCTGGAAATTAAATTACCAACGTGCCTTTCTAAGCTTTTAAAATCTATTTTATTACCCGCCGTAAAAGGCGTTACAACCGGTATAAACACGCCTGGCCTAAGCTTGTGCATTGGGTGAACCATCTGTATTGCCTTGGCAGTCAATCTAATTAAAAATATTAATGTGCTAAAAGTTATTCGAAAAAAAAGTTATTCGAAAAACAAGGGGTCACTCCATGATAAAGGCCGTGGTTTTTGATTTTGACGGAGTCCTGGTTGACTCGAACCAACTTAAACTGGATGCTTATTTTACTGCATTTGGCGGCATTAAAGGCTCAAGGCGGATTGTATCTGATGTATTGGCTGAATATGAAGGAAAGCGGAGGGAAAAGATTATATCGGTTATCTTAGAAAGGTGTATTGAGGCAAACGCGCTGAAGGCGGGAATGCCGGTTTTAGCGCAGGCGTACATAAAAAAATATTCAGATGCAGTGCAAAAGGCAATTTCCGGAGCCAGGGAAATAAAGGGCGCAAAAAAAGCGGTTCAGGCACTGTGCAAAAAATGCCTTCTTTTTGTAGACTCTGCAACCCCGGACGCGTATTTAAAGGCCGCTGTTTCTTCAAGAAAGCTTTCCAGTTATTTCAAGGGCATATACGGCCTGGACAGCGGCAGCAAGGCGGACAATGTGAGGCTGATACTGCGCGAATACGGGCTCAGCCCCAGCGAGGTAGTATTTGTAGGGGACAGCAATTCTGATTTAGCTTGCGCAAAAGAACTCAACACACATTTTGTAGGAATAAAAAATAGATTTAACGATTTTAACAGAAAAACTGTAACGCACTTGATTCTGAACCTTGAGAGATTGCCTGAAACAATAACCAGTACAGGATGTTCAAAGACAAGAAAGGCTTTGGGAAGATTCCCGCGCTCGGCTCAAAAATGCAGGTTACAGAGGCGGTTCCGGAAACCCTAGCGCGGGAGAGGGTGAAGGAGCGCAGAATAAAATTTTGGAATTTGAACGAGTTCGAGTTTCCGGAAACCAATTTTGGCAGTATGAAAAAGCGGGCCTTCTTTACCATAAGTTGAGCTTTGTTTTTCTCAGCTCAGCATCCTTGGCTACTCTGCCGTCCAGGTAGTAGGAGTCGCCTTTTTGGTGTGTTGTGGAGATTTCCTCCACTACGACCCCGTTTTTTGTGGTGAAACTGTGGACGACCCCCCGTTCAATCACGATTTGTTCCCCTGCTTCCAGC
>JAPLVT010000079.1 GCA_026396975.1 Candidatus Iainarchaeum sp. | reverse complement strand
GCTCGCCTGAAAGCCCGCGTTTCCATACTGCCCGAGCAGCCCTGAAGCGCTGCCGGCATCCGACAATTTTATGTTTTTTATTTTCCGCATAAAAACACGCCTTTGTTTTCACAGGAACTCGAAATCATCGCTCTTTTTTCCATTCAACTGCCGCAGGCGCTCACGCAGCCTGTCCTGCTCCGCGCGGCTTACAAAGCCTGCGCCTGAAGAGCCTGTACCACTGCCGGCGGCCCCCGCACCTGTTGGCGCGCTGCCGCCGGCGTCTGGAACAATGCCCTGCGACCGCGGCTGGCTAAGGCCGCTTTTCAGCCTGCGCATGAGCGTGTTAATCTCATCCGCTGTTCCTTCCGACGGCTTGCCGACAAAATTGCAGCGCCAGCACTTGTACAATCCGCCTTTCTCCTGCATTGTGCTGACGCCCGCACAGTTCGGGCAGTACTTGAATCTCATTGCTTTCCACCGCCGCGTGGCTTTGAATAAAACCCAATCTCTTTAAGGCAATCTGGCTTCATTTTTTTCCACTCTTGCCGCTTTCTTTTACCTCTACAAAAAATTCCCTGTCCAAAAGCTTTTCCATGTTTCCCTTGCCCTGCAAAACAATTGTGTTTGTTTCCTTTTCCAGCTGTTTTTTGAACCGCACAATGAATCCAGGGTCGCTGCACTCGACAAGAAGCCTTGCCTCCTGTCCGGGCTGCAATTTCGCCTCTTTCCTTTTCTCCTGAACGCGCCTGCGCAGCTCTTCGAACTCCCACTCGTCTTTCAGCGCCTGGTCGGCGGAAACATCAAGCAAAATCAGAACCTCGCCGCACTGCTTCTCGGCGAACTCCCGGGCAGCTGGTTTCGCTGTTGCCTCACGGATTTTTTTCACGTTCGCAGTGGTTTGTATTACAGGCAGGGCTTTCCTGAATTCCTTGCCTGTTTTTGTCACGAGCACAAGCTCACGCAGCGGCCACCTAAGGCGCTTTTTCTGCTCTTCGCGCAGCGAAAGCACTGCCTGCGAAATCTCTTTCGCTTTCTCCATTTCCTTTTCAAGCTCGGCGTCCACAAGCTTCTTGTCAGCTGCGGGCAGCTGCAGCAGATGCACTGATGCCGGCATTTTCGCGCTGCGCAGGTGCTGGAAAATATACTCGGAAAAATGCGGTGTTATCGGCGCAAGCAGGCGCAGCAACGAGTCAAGAACGTAAGACATTGTTTTGCCGACCTGCTTTTTGCCCTGCGGAGTATCGGCCTTGCCCCTGATGAGCTTTATGTATGTCCTGCTAAGCTCTTCAAGCACAAAATTATCAAGCCCTGCTGTCGCCTTGTAAAAATTGTAAGAGTTGAAAGCCTCTAGCACTGCCCCTGCAAGCGAGTTTGTTTTGCTTATTATCCACCTGTCCTCGACCGCAAGCCCTTTCGCGCTTATTTTGCCCGCTTTCCGCATGTCAAGCTGCAGGTACATGCTCGCGTAGTTGCAGCTGTTCCAGAGGGTATTGAAAAAGCGCGAAATGTCCTTGAATGAATTCCAGTCAAATGCAACGTCCTCGCCCGTGCTCTTCCCTACAAGATAAAAGCGCAGCGCGTCCCTGTTGTGCTTTTCCATTACTTCGCGCGGGGTAACGGCATTGCCCCTGCTTTTGCTCATCTTTATCTTGTCAAGGTCAGTGATAAGACCGTGAACAAGAATGCTCTCGAAAGGCTTTTTGTTGAAAGCGATCGTGCTAAGGATTAACTGCGAGTTCCACCATCCCCTGAACTGGTCGGGCCCCTCAAGGTTGAGAGTTGCGGGCCAGAATCGTTCAAACAGCTTCTTTTCACGCGGATAGCCGAGAGCAGCCCAGCTGCTCACTCCGCTGTCAAACCAGACGTCAAGCACTTCCGGAATCCTGCGCATTGCGCTGCCGCACTTGCAGCGCAATTCCACACTATCGATTTCCGGCTTGTGCAGGTCAACCTTCTTTTTGCCGCTTTCTTTTTCAAGCTCTTTAACGCTGCCAATGACCTTTATCTCGCCGCATTTTTCGCAGCGCCATATCGGCAGCGGAGTTCCCCAGTAGCGCGCCCTTGAAATCGGCCAGTCGCCAAGCTGCTCCAGCCAGTTGTGCATCCTGTCCTGCATGTAGCGCGGAACCCATTTTGTTTCTTTGTTCAATTCAACCAGCCGCTTCTGGATCGCGCTGATTTTGAAGAACCACTGCTGCATCCCGAGCATCAGCAAAGGAGACTTGCATCTCCAGCACACAGGGTAATCGTGAGTGTAAGGATGCTTGTACACGAGCGCCCCTTCTGCTTCAAGGTCGGATATTATTTCCGCGTCAACCTCGCGCGCCTTCTTGCCCGCGTACTTGCCTGCTTCTTCCGTCAGCGTTCCGTCAATAGCAACCGGTGTCAGCGCGGGAAGACCTGCTTTTGTTCCCGCGTCGAAATCCTCTTTTCCGTGCCCGGGAGCCGTATGAACGAGGCCTGTTCCGTCCTCGAGGTTAACGTATCTTTCGTTGAGAATAACCCTGTAAGCGGTTGGCATCTCCGGCATTTTCAGGTTTTTTGCGATCGGCAGCGTGTAGCGCCAGCCCTCCATTTCTTTTCCCTTGAACTCGCGCTCAAGGGTATAGCCTGCTTCTGCTACATCCATCAGCTTTTGCACCAAATCTTTTGCAACAATCCAGTGCTCGCCGTTGCTCAGCGCTATTTGCGCGTAATCGAATCGCGGGTGAACCATTACGCCCGTGTTTCCCGGGAGCGTCCAGGGCGTGGTTGTCCATACAACAAGGAAAGTGTTTTCTTTTCCCGCAACAGGAAATTTTGCAAAAATGCTAGTGTCTGTCTGCTTTACATACTCTATTTCGTTGTAGGCAACCGCTGTCTCGCAGTGTGGGCAAACATGCACCGGGTATTTGCCGAGGTAAAGCAGGTTCTGCTCGTGCGCCATTTTGAATGTCCACCATATCGCCTCAATGTAATCGTCTGTGAGCGTGAGATACGGGTTTTCCCAGTCCATCCATATCCCCAGGTCAAGGAACTCTGCGTTCATCACGTCAATGAATTGTGTTGCGAATTTTTTGCATTCCTCTACAAATGGCTTAACGCCGTATTTTTCAATGTCCTTTTTTCCCGTAAACCCGAGTAGCTGCTCCACCTTGTTTTCTATCGGCAATCCGTGCGTGTCATATCCAGGCCTGTCGAAAACGCAGTAGCCCTGCATGCGCTTGCTCCTTATCGCAACGTCCTTGAGGATTTTGTTCAGCGCTGTTCCCATGTGAACGTGCCCGGTAGCATAAGGCGGCCCGTCCATAAAGTAAAAGGGCTTTTTTTGCTTCGCGCTCTGCCGCCTGACTGAATCGGGAATTTTTTTCTTTTCCCAGAAGCGCTTTATTTCCTCTTCCTTTTCCCTGCGGTAGGGCTGCAAAAGTTTTTTGTTTGCCAAATCAGACATCTCCTTTTGCCTCTTGTTCCTTTCTCAAAAGCCCATCAAGTGCAGCACCTATTTCCCTCTTAAATTCTCCACGGGAAAAAGTAAGGCACATATTTTTAAATCCTTCCCAGGTGAGTGCCTCTCTTCGGTATAAAACAAGCGCAGCGCTAATCTCTTGGGGGCTGCGCTTGCGCAGCATCTGCTTCAGCTCATCCACGGCAAGGAACTTATGGCTAACAAGGTTCTGCAAAAGCGTTGCATCATATTGGTCAAGTTCTCCCCTCCTGAATGCATCTCCAACTACCGGCCAGAATCGCCTTCTCAGTCGCTCCAGGGACAAGTCAATGCATTCTTCTGCGGTAGGCCCCCTTGGTTTCAGCACCACCGGCCGGCGAACCCATTTTTTTGCTGATGGCATCTTAAAGTCACGCCTCAAATTTCCTTTTGTTTGGGCCCGGCCGGATTTGAACCGACGACCCTTGGTGTACTAACAGGGCGACAAAGGAACAA
>JAPLVT010000020.1 GCA_026396975.1 Candidatus Iainarchaeum sp. | reverse complement strand
CCTTCAGCTCCCTTACAACGCGCAGCATTGTCCCGTCGCCGCCTACCACAACAACAAGCCCGATTTTCGGGGAATTGAATTTTTTCTTCTTAATGTCGGCGAGTGAAGTTTCCGCGCCAAGATTATGTAGAAGTTGTGCTGTTTTTTGCGCAAGCCTGCGCACTTTTGGCCTTTCAAAGTGCCCGACTATTGCAACAGCGCCTTCCAGCCTCATAAAAAAATCAGATGTATCCTTTGGCTTTTAACAGTTCCGCATTGAGTATCGCGCAGCCCGCTGCTCCCCTTATAGTGTTGTGGCTGAGCACGCTGAACTTTATGTCAAGCAGTTTGCATTCGCGCACCCTGCCCACTACCGCGCTCATCCCCCTGCCCGTGTCCCTGTCCATTATGGGCTGCGGCCTGTCCTGCTCCCCCCTCACAACAATCACGCGCTCTGGCGCTGTCGGCAGTTTTAGTTTTTGCGGTTCCCCAGAAAAATTTTCCATTGCTTTTATCGCCTCTTCAACGCTTGCTTTTTTGCGCAGCTGTACCGAAACGCTGCAGGTGTGCCCGTCCCTGACGGCAACCCTGTTGCAAGAGGCGCTTATTTTTATCGGCGCGAATTCCACGCTGTTTCCCCGCAATTTCCCGAGGATTTTCAGGGGCTCTGTTTCGACTTTTTCCTCTTCCCCGGAGATGAACGGAATGACATTGTCCACTATGTCCCAGGAGGCAACTCCCGGGTATCCCGCGCCGCTTATCGCCTGCATTGAAACAATAAAAGCTTTCTCAACCCCAAAGGCGTCATCCAGCGCTTTCATCACCATTGTTGGCCCCATCAGGGTGCAGTTCGGGTTTGTCACTATGAAGCCCTTCCAGCCCCTGTTTTTTTTCTGCGCGTCAATGAGCGCTATGTGCCCCGGGTTTATCTCCGGAATAAGGAGCGGGACATCGGCTTCCATCCTGTGGTTTTTGCTGTTGCTGCTGACAGCGTAATCCGCTTTCGCGAAATCCTGCTCTATCGGGCCAGCGATGCTGCTGTCCAATGCCCCGAAAACAAGGCTGCAGTCCAATCCCGGCTTGCATTCCTTTACTGTCATGCCCGCGATTCTTTTCGGCACTGGCGCGGCCTGCTTCCACCGCCCCTCGAGCGCGTCAATGTAGTTTTTTCCCGCGCTTCTTTCGCTTGCCGCTACCTCGCTTACCTCAAACCACGGGTGCCCTTCAAGCAGTTGTATGAAGCGCTGGCCGACCATTCCTGTCGCGCCAAGCACTCCGACCTTTATTTTTTTAGCCATCTTTTTCACCAAATCTTTAGAAGGAAAATCCTGTTTTGTTTTTTTTGCCCGCGGCTGTTTTGCCTCATACTATTGCGGCGTGCAGTGCGTTTATTGCTTTCGCCAGGTCTTTTTCCTTTATTATCAGCGAGAGGTTTATTTCGCTTGCGCCCTGCGATATCATCTCAACATTGATGCCTTCTTTTGCAAGTGCGCCGAAAACCTTTCCCGTAATGTCGACGCTCGGCTTCATTCCCTCGCCGATTGCAGCTACAAGCGCGATTCCCTCTTCGACGCTGAGCATGTCGAAGCAATTGCCAAGCGACTGCAGTGCCTGCATTGCCTTGTCCTTTTCTTTTTTGTCGATTGTAAAAGAAACGCTTGTTTCGCTTGTGCTCACGAAGTCAACCTCTATGCCGGCTTCCGCTATGGGCGCGAATATTTTTGCGAGAACTCCCGGAGTCGTGGCCATTTCCGCGCTTTTGACTGTTACTGCGATAATCCCTGTTTTGCTGCTTATCGCCTTTATCACCTTCTCGCTTTTCTTGTTTGCGGCAGTAACAATTGTCCCGTCAATACCTGGTGTAAGCACGTTCTTTACAACAACAGGAATTCCTTTTTTCCGCACGGGCGCTATTGTTTTCGGGTGCAATATCTTCGCCCCAAAGTATCCTATTTCTTCCGCTTCGTCGTAGCTAAGCTCTTTCAGCAGCACTGCTTTTTTGACTGTTTTCGGGTCCGCGCTGTAAAACCCTGGAACGTCCTTCCACAGTTCCAGCCTGTCGGCGCCGAGCGCAGCGGCAATTATGCCCGCGCTGTAATCGCTGCCGCCCCTGCCAAAGCAGCAGATATTTCCCTGCTCATCAGCCCCAAAGAATCCTGTTATCACAACGGTTTTTTTCTGCTTCAGCAGGTGCAGTAGTTTTCCCCTTATTTCAGCTTCGGCTTTCTCGGTAGTCCGCGCCTTTCCAAAGCAGCCGTCAGTGAACAACCCTGCCTCATGTGCTTCCACGGAAACGCTTTTTTCGCCCTCATCGTTCAAAAATGCCGCGACAACCACTGCGCTAAGCCGCTCGCCAAAAGTCTGTACGAGGTCGAGCGCTTTCGGCGACATTTCCCCGAGGTAGTGAACCCCGAGCAGCGCCCTCTCAAGCCCCGCCATTTTTTCCTCGATAAGGTCCTTGCTGTTTGCCCTAATAATCGGGTCTTTTATTGCCCCCAGCAATTGCAAGTGCATGCCCTTGAGTTCGGAGCAGTACTGCTGTGTGTTCGGCTCCTTCTGCAGCGCGCTTTTGCCCGCACCGATAAGGGAATCAGTAACGCCCTTCAGCGCGCTTACGACGACAACCTTCCGCTCTTTGCTGCGCGCCTTTATTATTCCCGCTGCCCTGCGCAGGTCCTCGGCTGTGCTGAGGATGCTGCCGCCGAATTTCATTACCGTGAGCATTTAAGATTTGCGGGGCGAAAATCATTTAAAAAGCAGCCAAAGAAGACGAATTTCGGCTTATGTATTGGTTTTAAAGTTGTCTTTAATGTGCCCAAACAAATCAGGGTTCTTTTCTTTTGCCAGCTCGATCATTTTGCTTGCAATCCTCCTGTAGCCCTTGTCGCCCTCGCCGCCGGTGCGCAGTTCTGTCAGCACTGTCAGCTGCCTTGCGCCCATGCATAGCAGGAAGCGTTTCCTGCTGCCCTGTGCCGCAACTGTTTTTGCGAGCGAGCCCCCATAGCGATGGTAAATTTTTTCGATGAGTTCGGATGTGCGCCGCATGGCTGCCTCGTAATCGTTTTTAATCGCGCTGGCTTTTATTAGCCCCGGGGTGTCGAATCCGGCAGTGCCCCTTAGCGGCTGATGGAAGCGCAGGTTCATCCTGTTCCGCTTGAAGTCCTTCCAGAGCGCCCAGGGCGCTTCTATCTCGAACGCTATGGGCCTTGTTTCAAATCCCCTCACGGGGTTTGCCCTGTTTTTTCTGTCTTCTGTCGCTGCGCTAAAAACCTCTTTTCTTTCCTGCCTGTTCAGGCTGTTTACCCTGTCGAATAACTGCTGGAATGTGAGGGAGCAGTATGGGTATAATATTTGCGTAAGCGCTGTTTCCTCCGCTGGCAAGTCCATAAACATCTGCACGTCTTCCTTCACCCGCGAGAATTTTTTGCCCGCAATTTTTTCAGCAAGCGCCTTTATTTTTGCAGCCCTTCGCACTACGTCCTCGTCGGGCTTTATTCCGCTGAAGTACTCCGGCAGCAGCTTGCTTGCCTCTTTCACGCACTCCTGGGCGTAATTCTGCACAAAGCTGTCTTCGAAAGTCAGCAGTTTCCCGTAGTGCTCAATCAGCGCCCTGGCGTTTCCGCCGATTATGACTGAGGTGTGCGCTGCGATTGGAATCAGGTAGCGCAGGCTGTCCAGCACCGAAACCTTTTCCGGCAGGCCTCCCCCTTCTCTTTCGCCGTGCAATGTTTCCATCAGCGCGTCAAAGCTCTGCTGGTAAATCCTGAAGTTCTCTGCAATTGCCCCCCTTGCTTCTGCTCCAAACTCTGATGCCGCCAGCTTCGGGTCAAAATAAACCCGGTCAACGCTGAATTCCCTGGAATACCGAGTTGACAACTCCATTGTTGTGAGCGGGAAATAAAAGTCCTGCTGAATTTCCGTTGCGTAAATAGGGTTGCGCTCCGAAACAAGGAAGATGGTTGCGCCCTCTCCAGCAGAGCGGTGGCCATAATCAAAGAACACGTTTTTGTTTTTTTCCGCCGCAAAAAGCGAAACAGGCTGCAGGGCGTCTTCAACCAGGCTGCCTTTTCTTATTGCGGCTGCAACACGCTCAAGCGCCCCCTTGTCCTTAAGCAGTTTCAGAAAGCGCTGCCGCATCTCCGGAAACCTGCTCACGCCCATGTATACATAGCTTTGTATTGCGGGTGGCATATTGCGCAGCGCGAAAACCGGTCTGTCGGAATTAGTGAAAAAATATTCCAATATTGACTGCTCGTCTGCCATACCGCTAAAATTAGTTATTGGAATTGTTTTAAATATTGCGCCCGCGCCCATGCTGTTTGAAAACGTAGGCAGTGTTTGCGAGTGGTTGGGCTATTGCCCCGAGCGGGAAACCTGCGGCAGGAAGCCGCTGAGAAAAGACGTGATAAAAAACTAGGGTTTCCCAAGCCTTCCTTTTCCGCCTTCCCTGCCCCTGCGTTTCTTGCGTGGCTTTTTTTCCCGCAGTTTTATTCTCGCAAGCATTCTGACTTCTGCTGGAAGCAGCGGTGCTTCCAAGGCAGCCAAGGGTCTGCCGCGCTTTTTTTCCTCCACGCCTCTTGCCCCCGGTGGTGCCTCAACTCCAGTTCCCCTTTCGGCGGCCCTTCTTTTTATTGCAGCGAGTGCATCTGCTTCAAGGGCCGGGTATCTAAGCGGTTGCGCAGCCCTGTAGGCGCGGTATGTTGCCATTATTTCCGCGTGAGTGACCGGGTGCTGGCTGCCTGCCCGCAGGCCCCCTCTCCTTAAGCCGCGCTTTGGCATAAAATAATACTGTTTCCCTTCCCTTTTAAAAACGAATATTTTAATTAACCACGGAGCCAGTCTTATATTATGCCGAAAGCTGATTTCTCGCTTGTCGACCTAGCGACTTGGAGGACGCCGCAGGGGAAGCCCATAGTTCTTTCCCCCGCGGAAAAAGAAAGAATCCTGTGCGAGGGCTGCAGCCTTATTTCAAATGTTTTTCCCATTAAGCCGTCGCAAATCCGCAGGCCTTGGAAGGGATTGCAGAGGCATCTTCTGGCTGTTCTCTCCCAGGGAAAGCCCATCAGCGCTTTTTATTACCACCTTGAAAGAAGCACTGCAACCGGCAAGCGGTTTGTGCGTTTCCATTTTGCTGGACGGGAAAGCGGGGCGCTTCCTTTCGCAAGGGCAAGGGGAGAAACCCCGGCGCTTTCCCTTTTCAGGTGGATGAAAAGAGCCGTGGGCAAGGACGCAGTGCTTGTTGTTTCCGCTGTAACGCCCCAGGGCGCGCGCTTTATCAGAAGGCTGGAGGGCCAAGGCATCCTGGAGCAGATGTCAAGCGGCTATAGGGACGAGTTCTCTTTCACTGGAAAGCCTGTAAAGCGGCCGAAGGCGCGGAAAAACCGCCCCCGCTGAGCTTTCCACAACCTTTAAAACGCTTTTTCTTGTTGAATTTAATTGCTTGGAATAGGATGGAACAACTAATTTTTTTTGTCTTTAAATTGGTTTTAAAAACGAGGTGAGCCTTTTGGGGAAAAAGTACGTTTACTCTTTCGAAGAAGTGAAGCACGCTAACACGGAGGAATGGCAGTTCGCCCTCGGAAACAAGGGCGCGCAGTTAAGCGAAATGACGGCAATCGGCCTTCCGGTTCCGCTGGGCTTCCAGATCACGACTGAAGCATGCAGGGACTTTTACGTTGCAGGCAAAAAATGGCCTGCTGGCCTTGAATCGCAGGTGAAGCAAAAGCTCGCAGAGCTTGAGAAAAAGCTCGGCAAGCGCTTCGGCGACAAGAAAGACCCGCTTTTTGTTTCGGTGCGCTCGGGCTCTTATGTTAGCATGCCGGGCATGATGGACACAGTGCTCAACCTCGGCATGAACGATGACACAGCGGCTGCTTTTGCGGAGAAAACAGGGAACAAAAGGGGCGCTGTCGACAGCTACAGGCGTTTCATCCAGATGTTCGGCGATGTAGTCATGGAAGTGGAGCACGCGCGCTTCGAGGAGATATTGCACAGGAAGAAGGACACCAAGGGAGTGCAGTTTGACACTGAGCTTACAGCGGATGACCTGAAAGAAGTGATTGACGAGTACAAGGCGATGGTAAAAAAGGAAACCGGGAAGCTTTTTCCGACAGACCCGTGGCAGCAATTGAAAATGGGCATTGACGCTGTTTTCAGCTCGTGGAACACGCCGAGGGCTGTTTCTTACAGGAGAATAAACAAGCTGAGGGGCGATGCTGGCACAGGCGTTACTGTTCAGAGCATGGTTTTCGGCAACATGGGCGAAACCAGCGGCACTGGCGTGAGCTTTACCCGCAACCCCGCCACTGGGAAGAAAGAGCATTACGGAGAATTTTTGATTAACGCACAGGGCGAGGATGTTGTCGCGGGCATTCGCACGCCGAAGCCGATTGACGAGCTTGGCAAGTTATTGCCCGCTGTTTACAAGCAGTTGCTAAATGTATACGGCCTGCTTGAGAAGCATTACAAGGACCTTCAGGACTTTGAGTTCACAATTGAGAACAACAAGCTTTATTTGCTGCAAACGCGCAGCGGCAAGAGGACAGCGCACGCTGCCATGAAGATTGCGGTCGACATGGAAAAAGAAGGGCTTGTTACAAAAGAGCAGGCGGTCATGATGGTAAAGCCAGACCAGCTCAACCAGCTGCTGCACGAGCAGCTTGACCCTGTGGCGAAAAAGGAAGCGCAGGTTGTTGCGAAAGGCTTGCCTGCTTCCCCAGGCGCTGCCGTGGGAAAGGTTGTTTTCACTGCCGAGAGGGCAAAGCAGCTTGTCGATGAAGACCCCCACACAAAGCTCATTCTTGTGCGCCTGGAAACAAGCCCCGAGGACATCGAGGGAATACATGTTGCACAAGGAATGCTGACCAGCCGGGGGGGAATGACCAGCCACTGTGCTGTTGTAGCCAGGGGCATGGGCAAATGTGCTGTTGTCGGCTGCGGTGACATTAGCATCAATGAGGAGGGAAAGTTCTTCACCGTGAAGATGAAGGGTGGGGAGCTGCGCTTCAACGAAATGGACTGGATTTCGCTTGACGGCGGCGCCGGAGAGGTTTTCGGAAAGCAGCTGCCTCTGGTGGAGCCGAGAATGAGCGGGGATTTCGGCATTCTGATGAAGTGGGCCGACGAGTTCAGGCGCCTTGGCATCCGCACTAACGCCGATACCCCGAAGGACGCGCAGGTCGCAAAGGACTTTGGCGTGGAAGGAATCGGCCTTTGCAGGACAGAGCACATGTTTTTCGAGGGCGAGAGAATAAAGGCAATGCGGGAAATGATTCTCGCGGAGAACACCGAGGGGCGCAAGAAAGCGCTCGCGAAGCTTTTGCCATACCAGAAAGAGGACTTCAAGGGCTTGTTCAAGGTGATGAGCGGAAAGCCGATAATTGTGCGCTTCCTGGATCCGCCTTTGCACGAGTTCCTGCCCAAGGAAGAGTGCGAAATAAAGGCGCTCGCAGAAGAGCTTGGGTTTACAGTTGAAAAAATAAAGCAGGTTATCGTGTCATTGCACGAGTTCAACCCCATGCTCGGGTTCAGGGGATGCAGGCTTGGCGTTGTTTACCCTGAAATCAGCGAGATGCAGGCAAGGGCTATTTTCGAAGCCGCGATTGAGGCAAAGCAAGAGGGCTTTGACCCAATGCCTGAGATTGAAGTGCCTAACGTCATAACTGTCAAGGAATTCAGGCTGATAAAGGAAATAATCAGCAATGTCGCAAAAGAGCTTGACATCGAGGGCAGGAAGATCCACTACAAGGTCGGCACTATGATAGAGTTCCCGAGAGCCTGCATTACTGCCGACGAGCTTGCCACAGAAGCGGATTTCTTCAGCTTCGGCACGAACGACCTCACGCAGACAACGCTCGGCTTCTCGAGGGACGATGCGGGAAAGTTCATCCCGCTCTACATTGAAAGGGGCGCTTTGGAGCAGGACCCGTTCCAGACAATCGACCAGCAGGGAGTGGGCAAGCTTATGATAATGGCTGTGGAAAAAGGCCGGTCAGTAAAGCCGCACCTTGACATCGGCATCTGCGGAGAGCATGGCGGAGAGCCGGCAAGCGTGGAATTCTGCCACCGCATCGGCCTGAGCAATGTTTCTTGCTCGCCGTTCAGGGTTCCTATAGCGCGCCTTGCGGCAGCGCAGGCTGCGATAAAGGAAAAAATGAAAGCTGGCAAAGCAGCGCCGAAGGGCGAGAGAGCCAAAAAGAAAGCGAAAAAGTAAATTCTCTTTTCTTTTTTTCTAATTTTTATCCCTCGTTCTTATCGCATTTTTCCGCGTACTCGCAGTATCTGCACATCCACTGCATGTCCGCGCTTTTTTTTGCTTCGGGCAGCGGCAGCAGGCCCGCGCTCAGCAGCTTGTGCAGTTCCGCGAACCTCTGCATTATTTCCTTTGCTTTTTCCGGGCTGTATTCCTCTGGAAAGACCTTGCTCCTCAGGTCTGTCTTGTCAATGTAAAGCACCACGCCGTTGTGAATGCCTGTTGCGTGCATGTATAATTGCAGTTGCATCAAGTGCTTCGGGTCTGCTTTCTGCACGTAGTCAACGCTTTTCGTGCTTTTTACCTCGACGACCATGCTTTTGCCGCTTTCTTTTACCAGCACAAGGTCGTCGACTCTCCCGCTTACCACAAAGCCCTGTGCCTCTATCCTAAGCGGGAACTCGCTTTTCAGCAGCTCTACTTCCTTATTTTTCTCGCTTTTCAATACCTCCACAACGAAACCGTGCAGTATGTTCCCGACTTCGAAAATCTTTAGCTTTTCCGGGTCAACCTCCAGGGGGTGCTTGTAGCTGTACCACACTTTCCTCAGGCAGTTGCCTATCTCGCTCGGGTAGTATCTTCCCGCTGTTTTCAGCCTTGTCTCCCTTACAAGAAAGCGCGAAACCATCTGGTCGAAGTCGAACACATGCAACGCCAATTATTTTCTGCGCGCCACTATTTAAACCCCTTTCCACAGCGTGCTTCCGCTGCAACCCTTCTTTGCCATACCATTTAAATTAATCTCGTGCCATATTCCTTTTGAAATGGGCTTCTGGGAAAAATTGCTGGCGTTGTTTTTTGGGAAGGGCAAAAAATCCGAAAAGGCTGTTCAACTGCGCCTTTCAGAGGTTGAGTGCTTCTGCGCCAAGCATGCCGAGAAATCGCGGGAAGAGCTATTGCGGGTTTCCGCCGGCAAAACCGCGGAAATAAAGCACCTTCTTTCGGAGCTTCATTCCGCGCTGGACGCGCTTGAGGAGGCAGAGTCCGCAGGCGGCAACAAGCGCAGGGACCAGATTGTCGAGACAGCGCGGCAGAACACCTTGCGCCAGCTCGGGGTTCTTGTTGAGCGCTTGCAGCCGCCCCAGCCGGCTGGCATTGCGAAAATGCGGGAGTATTGCGACGAAGGCATTGTGCTGCTGAACAAGGGCATCCCGATGTTCGGCAAGAACATTGCCTATACCTCTGTTTCTTTCAAGGGCGAGATAAAGCGCCTGGGCGAAAGCTTCAACGAGCTGCAGAGGTGCTTGGGGGAACTGCGCAGGGCGTTTGCCGAGCACAACAGTGTTTTCCTGCTTGAAAAGGTTTCAGGGTTGCTGCAGGAAATTGCAACTGCTGAGGAGAAAGCCAACGCCGCGATGAGGGATTCCGAAATCGCCTCGACAGATGCGCAGCGTTTGCAGGAGAAAATCGCCGCAAAAGAAAGCGCGTTGCGCGAGCTGCGCGAGGGAAGCGAATTCAAGGGAATCGCGGCTCTGGAGGAGCAGAAGGCCGTTCTTGCCAGGCAGAAGCAGGACGCGAAAACAGAGGTCCTGAATCTTTTCGCGAACATTGAGAAACCGCTGCACAGGATGGAGAAGGCTGTTGCCGGGCGAAAGGTTTTTTTGGACAAGCGGCACGCGGAGTTTTTGGGGCAGTTGCTGCTCAACCCTTTTGCCGCATTGAAGGGCGACCCTAAGGGCGAAACAATGAAGGCAGTGCTTAAGGCGACGCTGGGCGCAGTTGAGAGCGGCGCCATCGAGCTGAAAGAAAAGGAGAGGGAAAAGCGCGTTGCAGCGCTGCGCGAGCTGCTTGGCTTTGATTTTTTCAGCGGGGTTTTCTGGCGCTTCAACGAGATTGACGCTGGCCTTGTGGCTGTTGAAAAAAAGCTTGCCGAGCATCCCATGGGAAAGAAAGAGTCGAAGCTGCTTGCGGAGATAAATGACCTGCTGGGCTTGCTTGAGGGCAAAAAAAGCCTTGCGGTAGAGTGGAAAGCCGCTTTTGAGAGGCTGCTTGGCAGCCAGAGGGGGCTGCATTCGCAGCTTGAGTCGCTTGTTTCAGAGGTGGCTGGGGCAAAGGTTTCAATCAAGCCGTAAAGTTTTTTTTTGCGGAATTGCATTGTTGGCGAATTGCAGCAGCATGCTTTTCAGCCGGTTTGCCATTGTGTTGCAGTCCATTCCGGGAACGCGCTTTTTTTTCTTATCCCTTTGCGCTTGCGGTCGGCTCGTTCAGCTCGAGTATTTTGTCGCAGAATTGCGCGAGAATGTTCACTATTTCGCCCCTTGTTTCGCCGGCCATTGTGAAGATCGCCTGGAACTGCTTTGAGCGGAGTTTTCCGCTCAGCCCGTGTGTGAATTTTTCGACAGTCCTTTCCGCGTTGTACACGAGCATTGTTGAGATGCTGTCGAAAACGAAAAAGTGCGGCCCGGACGGCATTGCTTCAATGCATTCCTCTATCTGCGTGCTCAGTTCCGTGAGTTCTTCGGGGCTGTCGATATAGCGCACGTTCCTCTTCTCTGTTTCCACATACCCGCTTTTTCTGGTTATCGTGTCAATTATGAAAATTCTCGCGTCATCCAAGCCGTTTTTGTTCAGCGCGTCAATCAGGTCGACGGCGCTTTTGTTTGTCGTAACATAGATTCCGTCCATTTTTTTCCTTGCGAAGTACTGTATGAGCTGCAGTGGAAGGTGCGCGTATTCCTTGAAGCCAGTGATCAGGAGAATTACATATTTGCTCGGCAGGTCCTGCAGGTGCCTTTCTATTGCAACGCCCAGGCCTGTGCCCGGCTGCAGCATCCGCATCAGGTCGTCTATTTCCTCGGCCCTGCTTTTTTTCTTTGTCCAGGGCAGGCGCATTTCTTCCATGCGTTTACTTCACTTCTTCGAAAAGTTCCTGATTGGCAAGTATCTTTATTCCGTCTTTTGTGATGCGTATGGGATGGAGCCTTTCGCTTATTTTCGTGCCCCTCATTTTAAGCACCCCAATGCTCCTTATGAACCTGTCCTCGAGCTTCGTGTGGTACAGCAGCAGCACTCCGTCCGCAACATACTCTTCCAGCCCGAAAAGGCTTGTTGTCTTGTCCAGGCTGATTTCGTTTGTTATTATTGCGGTGCAGCCGATTCTTTTGAGCATCCTGCCAAGGGAAAGAATCCTTTTTCTCGCGTCAAGCTCCCTGTCAAAGTAGAGCCTGAAAACAACGCCGGGGTCTATCACGAGCCTTTTCGCGTGCAGCCTTGAAATTTCGTCCTCAATGGTGTTCTTCAGCTTGTCGAAATCGTACAATTCCACTGTTACTATGCTGATCAGCCTGTTCTTCATCATCGCCCTGATGTCCCAGCCGAACAATTCCGCGAAGCCGACTATTTCCTCTTCGCTTTCCTCCAGAGAAATGTAAACCCCTGGTTCGTTGTATTTTACTGCCCCGTAGTACAGGAACTCAAGGCAAAGGCATGTTTTTCCGCTGCCCGGGTCGCCGCTTATTACAACCAGGTTGTTGCGTGGTATTCCGCCGTAAAGGATCTCGTCAAGCCCGGGCACTCCGGTCAGCGTTCTGGCAGGCTCTGGCACAGTCAATCCCTGAATATAGAACCATTAACTTGTTTAAAAAACTTAACTAAGAAGTTTTCCGCGCAGGCGGCGGCAGGAAGCAGCGCAGCCTAGTTCCTTTTCGCGACCCCGCGGAACAATTCGATGTATGTTTCTGCAACGCTCGGCCATGTCCAGCCCCGCGTGTAATTGAAAGCGCTCCTCTCGAGTTTCCTTCTGAGCAGATTGTCGTCAAGAATCCTGTTCACGCTGCTCGCTATCGCGCTGCTGCTCTTGAACGGCACAAGAATGCCCCTCCCGTGCCGCAGGATGTCCTTCGCGTGCAGGAAAGGCGTGCTGACGCAGGCTTTTCCCGCGCCGACGGCGTAAGCGAGTGTTCCGCTGCTTATCTGCGAGGGGTCATAATATGGGGTTATGTATACATCTGTTGCCTGGAGGTACTTGCAAATTTCCTCCAATGAAACATACCTGTTCTCGAATTTCACGTGGCCCCTAAGGTCAAGCTTGTTCAACATTTTTTTCATAGAATTCCTATATCGTTCGCCCTCTGTCTTCCTTACCTGTGGGTGCGTTTCCCCTATCACGAGGTAAAGCACGTCCGGGTGCTTTTCCACTATGCGCGGCAACGCCTTTATCACATAGTGTATTCCCTTGTGCCTGCTCATCAGGCCGAAAGTGCTGAGCACTTTTCTTCCCTTAAAGCCAAGCTCGGCTTTCGCCTTTTCCTCCTGCCTAAAAGGAATCTCGGGAACGCCGTGCGGTATAACAACAATCTTGTCCGCCGGCACGCCGTACTTTTGCACCAGTATTTCTTTCCCGTATCCGCTGATGCTGACAACTTTTGCGCTGTTCTGGCAGATTTTTTTTACGACATATTTCCTGTGCCTTTCCGGGCGCGGGTCGCCGGGCAGAATGCTGTGGAATGTTGTTACAACGGGCTTTTCAAGCTCCTCCAAAAAAGGAATCAAATAATCGCCGTAAGCCCCACCGAACAGCCCGAACTCGTGCTGTATGCACACTACCTTTGTTTTTTTGCTCTTGTTCAGCTTGTCCGCTGCCCTGAAGTAAGAATCGTGGTCGTCCTGCTGTATCTGCAAGTTGACTTGTTTCGGGTAAGCGTAAGTGCTGTAAAGGTTGTCGTTCATCGCCACTACCCTGCACTGCAGGCCAGGGTTTTTTTTGCCCTCTATCGCGCTGAGGAGGTCTTTCGTAAAAGTCGCTATGCCGCATTCCCTCGGAGGGTAACTGCTCATGAAATGGATCCAATCTGTCTTTCTCATCCAACCACTCCGCAAAACCCCTTTTCAGCCCGCGCTTTTCAGGCGCTGGTTACCCTAAAACAAGCTTTCCTTTTTCCCAGGCTTGAACTCCTCTTTCAGCTCGTCGATTAGCTTCTGGTAAAGCGCGGCATGCTTTCTCGCGACAATGCTCCACTTTATCTGCTTTGTCACGTGCTTTGCCGCGTTCTCCGCGTATCTCTTCCGCAGCTCCTCGTGCTTCATCACATGCGCTATCGCGTGCGCCAATTCAACATCATCATTAAGCGGCACTGTTACGCCGCCCTTGCTGTTCTCTATCTCGGCCTTCAGCCCCTCCATTGCAGTCGCAATGCAGGGTATCCCCAAAGCAAAAGCGTGCGCAAGGTTGCCGGACTGCGACGCCCTGCTGTAGGGCAAAACCATGAGGTCAAACGTTGACAAAACCTTGTCGTACTCTTCAGGGGAAAAGCTCCCCGTTATCAGCTTTATGCTGTCTTTCGCGCTGCTTTCACTTATCGCCTGCAGCAGCCTCGGCTTGTACGCCTGCCCGCTAGTGCTTCCGGGCCGCGCGTCGCCCGCAACAACAAGTATGGCTTTCTTGCCCAACTGCTTCTTTATCTCGGACCAGACCTTTACAACCCTCTCAAACCCCTTGTTCGGCTCCCACCATCCTATAAGACCCACAACTCTTTTTCCCTGCAGGCCGAATAATTCTTTGGCGTTTGCAAGCGGCTTTATGTCCTTTGCGCCGTGTGGTATCACGTAAACGTTCTGCGCCAGCCTGCCTATGTTAACAGGCAAGTATATTTTTTGGTATTCCTCGTGGACAACGCCGGCGTTTATCAGCGCGAGGCAGATGTCCATGTAAGCGCTTTCGCTCCTGTCAAGGACAGTGTAAACGCTGTGGAAAGTGACAATAACCGGGAACCGCGCGTCAACCTTCCATTTGAAGAAAGGCCTGAACAACCCGCTGCTGTGGTCATTGTCATAGGTGTAAAGAGCGTACTCGTGCTGTACGTGCACCACGTCAGGTTCTATTTTTTCAATTGTATTGTAAAAAATCTCGTCCCACTTCGGGTCAACAAGGTCAGTGCCCTTCCTTCCGACCGGCAGCACCGGGTGGACGAACTTTTCGCCTTTCTTCCCGCAGTCCGTAAAAGTGACAACATGGACCTCATGGCCGTGGCTCCTAAGTGCCTTAACCAAATCCTCGCTGTATGTCGCGATTCCGCAGTGCCTCGGAGGCCAACTGGTAACCAACGCAATTCGCAGTGCAATCCCTTCTTTGCGCGTTCAAAAAGAATAGTGCTCCCTTGCAAGGGGTTGAACAAAAGAATAATGCCCTAAATCATACCTCTGGGGTTTCTAACGTTCAACACCCTTGAGCCCACTCCTCGAATTAATTAATATTATACACTAATAAGGTTTAAATCTATTTGCGCCAGCGTGCGCGCCAGCAGGCGCCGAAAGCCCGCTCGAGCGCTTTTTCCAGGCTATTTTGCAGGCGCGGTTTCATTACGCCAGAGCATGCAATCCTGCTTAATTCAATTCCCGCCCGACCACGCATGCAGCCCTGCTTAAATAAATTTCCCATCACTTCAATCCTCATGCGTTCAATCGCCCTAACAGGCAGCATGGGAAGCGGCAAAACAACAGTGCTCCGCATGCTGCGCAAAGCAGGCGTTGCCACCATTG
>JAPLVT010000138.1 GCA_026396975.1 Candidatus Iainarchaeum sp. | reverse complement strand
CCTGCCGTTGCTTTTCAACGAGTCATTCTGGTTCTTGTCCCGCTCTGTCTTTGAAAGCCTGCCATTCGGTCCAGCGAACACGCTGGTGCTGGTTGGGCTTGACGTGCTGACCCTGCCGCTGCTGGCTTTTATTTTCTACGGTTTGCTCAAGGGCGTTGCAAAGAAAGAAAAGCCAAGCATTCTTTTGCTGCTTTGCCTTGCCCTTGCATCCCTGCAGTTCCTGGCGCGCTACCGCAATATGTACCCACGCTTGATAATGCCCATAATGCCGCTTTTTGGGATAGCATTCGCCGGCGCATTCAGCCGCGCAAAAAAACCGTTGCTGAAAAAAGCGGCGTTGGCGCTTTTCTCAATTTTTGCAGTATACTCGCTCGCCTTCAGCGCAGCCTATGTACTGCACTACAATGCTGACTATGCAAGGCATGAACCGCTTTTCGCAGAAATAGGGAAACTGCCTGCCGGCAGCACTGTTGCGATTCATTCTAACAAGGCGCGGCAGATATCCTTCCTTTATGATACCGGCACTGTGGCATGCGGCGAGGAAAGGGGCAAGCCCATGAGTGAGGTCATTTTATGCGTCAGCAGCAGCAGCGCTGTAAAAACAGTAAACCCGGCTGACAGCGAGGGTGTTTACAGCAGCCTGCGGCAGCTGGGCGCGACGCATCTTGCGGAAACGTGCTACAAAAGCCCGTGGGGCGAAACCGTGCTTCCAGCCCTTGAGGCAAAAGGAAAAATCGCAAAAGTTTACAGCGACCAATGCAGCATATTGTATGAAATAAGGTAACCGCAACGGAAAAGGCAAAACAGCAACTGAAAGCGAAGACATTGTATGAAATAAGGTAACCGCAACGGAAAGCGAAGATGGTGGTTTTTTTTTGCAAAAGAACCTGAACACGATTGCAAAGGGCGCCGCATTCATGTTTGCGGGCTACGTGATAAGCAAGCTGCTGGCGTACGTTTATTTGAGAATAACCACGGCAATGCTCAGCCCTAGCGACATCGGCATCCTGAGCATCGGATTTGCAGTGGAGGGAATGATAATAGCTTTCGGCGCCCTCGGGCTTTACCAGGGTGTGCTGCACTTTATCGCTGTATACGATAGCACGCAAAGCCCAGAAAAGGTAAGGGGAACTATAATCGGCAGCCTGAAGCTGCAACTGGTTGCAGGACCAGTTTTTGCAATAGCCCTTTTTCTTGCGTCGGACTACATTGCAAACGGTTTCACGGTGCCATTTTTGGGAATTTTTGTAGGATACCGCATACCGCAACTCGGGCTTGTTCTAAAGATTCTCGCATTCGCAATCCCGCTCGAAGTGCTTACCTCCAACTTCGTAATAATAATGCACGCCTTCAAAAAAGTCAAATACCGGGTGTTGCTGCGCAACATTATTGAAAACATAGCCCGAATTTCAATTATTTTCACGCTATTGCTGCTTGGATTCGGGTTATTCGGGGCTTCGCTGGCCGCCGCTTTAACTGCAGCAATATCTTTTTCAGCCGCGCTTTACCTATTGCAGAGAAAAGTTTACCCTGTTTTTTTGAAACAGGCGAAAGTAACATTCAATTTGAGCGAATTGCTTGATTACAGCTGGCCGCTTTTTGCGGTGGGCTTCTTCGGGGTGCTCATGAAATCCGTCGACACGCTGATGCTCGGCTATCTCAGCACCACCTACAACACCGGCATTTACAGCATTGCGATGTCCACGGCAAACATGCTCACAATAGCGGAAAACTCGCTTGGCGTACTGTTCCTGCCGATAATAACAGGCTTGTACGCCATAAAAAGCAGGTCAGAAATGCACAAAACATACTCTGCTGTTACGCGATGGGTTTTCAGCATTACATTCCCTGCCACGCTGTTTACACTCCTTTTCTCAGCCGAAATACTCACAGTCCTGTTCGGCAAAATTTATGCCGAAGGCGCTGTTGCGCTCGGCATACTCGCAATCGGCTTCTTTTTGGTTTCATTCTGCGGCCCCGTGAGAAGCATGATTGAAAGCATTGCAAAAACAAGGCTGATGCTTTACAACACGCTTGCGGCAACGGCAGCAAACATGCTTCTCAACGCGCTGCTTATACCATTGTTCGGCATCAACGGCGCGGCTCTCGCGACAATGTTAAGCTTTTTCTTGCTGAGCGCCATGGCCTGGCTGGAGGTTTACTATTTACTGCGCGTGCGCCCCTACAGCAAAGCTTTCCTAAAGCCGGCCCTCGCGTCATGCATAGCGATAGCAGCGTTCTATCTGCTCAAGCAGGCGCTGCCGCCCCTCGCATCACTGCCATTCGCGCCTGCTCTTGCATTGCTGCTGGGGTTCGGCTCTTCTTTCATTCTATTATACACCCTGCTGTTCATTGCCTTGGGTGGCCTGCAGCCCGAAGACCTGACAGTCCTGACGGCGGTGGAAGCAAAAACAGGGCTGCGCATCGCCTTTATAAGAAACTTTGTGAAAAAATTCACAAGCCGCAATATGAAAGAAAAAGAAAGAA
>JAPLVT010000136.1 GCA_026396975.1 Candidatus Iainarchaeum sp. | reverse complement strand
AATAAACTATGACGACTCGAGCGGCAGCAGCGACAGCGTGACAAAGGGGGTTGAAACCAAGGCAACCAGGGTTTCCCATTTTGCGGAGAAGCGCAACATTCCGGAAAAAATCAGGCAGCTGCTTGAAGCAGTCAAGGAGATTGAAACTGTAGTGCCGAAGATTGCGCTTGACATAGAGTTTGCTGTTGACAAGAGCGGCGCGGTTACTATTTTCCAGGTTAGGCCGATTACAAGGCCGTTCCAGCCAAAGGTCGGCGACGCCGAGGTACATGAAAAGCTTTCAAGCCTTAAGGCAAGGTTCAGGCAGCTCTCTGAAAGAAGGAACAATCTTGCCGGCGAAAGAACTATTCTTGCGGACATGCCAGACTGGAATCCCGCGGAAATAATCGGCGACGCGCCGAATTTTTTGGATTACGCGCTCTACGATTACATCATTACTGACAGCGCGTGGCACGAGGCCCGGGCATCCCAGGGCTATTACAATGTAAACCCCGCAAAACTGGTGCTGCTCGTGGGGAACAAGCCATACGTCGACGTCCGGAACAGTTTTAACTCTTTTGCCCCTGCCTGCCTGCCGCAGCACCTCAGGGAGAAACTTGTTTCATTTTATCTCGACAAGCTGGAGAGGAACCCGGAACTGCAGGACAAGGTTGAGTTTGACGTTGTTTACAGCTGCTATGATTTTTGCTTTGAAGACAGGGCAAAGGAATTGCCGCAGGCGGGCTTTTCAGAGAAAGAGACCAGAGAACTTAAAAGAGCCCTGACAGACTTAACAAGCAAGCTTGTGCTGAACGCAGAAGAAACCATAAGAGAAGACCTGAATGATGTAAAAGGGATGGAAGAGCATCGAGCTAAAATAACCGGGGAAACGCAGCAGGAAGGCGCTGACCCAAGGCGCCTCCTTGAAAGCGCAAAAATGCTTCTTGACAAGTGCAGGGAAAACGGCACTGTACAATTCTCAAGGATTGCAAGGCTTGCTTTTGTAGGCGACATCCTGCTCAAAAGCCTGGTGAAAAAGGGCGCGGTCTCCAATGAATTCTACGACGGCTTCATGAATTCAGTAAGCACTATTGCAACAGAGCTGAGAACAGACTTTGAGATGCTGTGCAGCAGCAGGCTCACCAAAGAGGGGTTTATCAAAAAATACGGACATTTAAGACCCGGCACTTACGACATCACCAGCATGAGGTACGATTCAAACCCCGCGCTGATAAACACGGCTCACTGCGGCTTGCACCATGCTGCTGCCCAACAAAAGTTCAAGGCGGACAAAGAGACCCTGAGAAAGATAGACTCTCTGCTGAAGGCGGATGCCCTTAAATTCAACGCAAGGCAGCTTCTTGAATTCACAAAGCGGGCGCTGGAGGCACGGGAATACTCAAAATTTGAGTTTACAAAGAACCTGAGCGAAGCGCTTGAGTTAATCGCTGTCGCAGGGGACAAGATGGGGTTTACGCGTGAGGAATTGGCTATGCTCGGCACAGAAGACCTGTTCTCCTGCACAAAACTGCCCACTGAAAAAATAATTGAAAAATGGAAGGGCACGGTAGCAGGGCGCGACAGAGAAACCGAGGTAAACAAAAGGGTTATTCTGCCGCCAGTCATATGCTCCGAAAAAGACTTTGACGTTGTGAACTTTTACTCCCCCCGGCCAAACTTTATAACGCAAAAAAAGGTCAGTGCGGACACCATGGCATTGGGCAAAGAAAGCCCGGAACGCACCCTTGAAATTTCCGGAAAAATTGTCCTGCTTGAAAACGGCGACCCGGGCTATGACTGGATTTTCACAAGGAACATTGCTGGGCTTATAACAAAGTACGGCGGTGTTGCGTCGCACATGTCAATCAGATGCGCGGAGTTCGGAGTTCCAGCAGCCATAGGGTGCGCTGTTCTTTTCGATTCGCTTTTGGGCGCAAAAGGAGCAATCCTCGACTGCAAGGCAAAAAAAATCACACCAACAAACGGTGGCGCTGCTTGATTATTGCAATATCACAAAAGAATTGCCCAGACAAGCACGGCAGCCCTGTAGACAGCCTTGAAAACGCTTATGTCAGATATTTTGAGTCATTTGGCGCAACGCTGTTGCCTATCCCAAACGCAATGAAGAAGCCCGCCTCGTACTTCAACAGGTTTGGCATCGATGGCATAGTGCTGTCGGGCGGAAACACCATCAACCCCGCTCTTTATGGTCAGAAGTCCGGCGGCCTGGCTTCGGTTTCCAAAGAAAGGGATAAAACCGAAAAATCCCTCCTTGAAACAGCTGTCCGGACGGCGCTCCCGGTGCTTGGCATCTGCAGGGGGATGCAGTTCATAAACGTTTTTTTTGGCGGAAAGCTGGTCAGCATAAAAGATGGAGTCAAGAACCCGCTGCAGCACGTTGCTTCAACGCACGCA
>JAPLVT010000114.1 GCA_026396975.1 Candidatus Iainarchaeum sp. | reverse complement strand
ACCGCACACTTCAGCGGCGATTGTCGGCAGGATAATCGGCTACACAAAGGCAAGGACCTGCTTCGCCCACCCTTACTTCCACCAGACAAAAAGAAGGAACATCGACGGCGACCAGGACAGCCTCATGCTGTTGATGGACTGCCTGCTGAACTTCTCACACTCCTACCTGCCAAGCAGCAGGGGAGGCAGGATGGACGCGCCGCTTGTTTTCACAACAGTGCTGAGGCCGAGCGAGATTGACAACGAGTGCTATGAAATGGAGAGGTGCTGGAATTATCCCATTGAATTGTATGAAAGGGCGCTGAAGCTGATGCCGCCGCAGATCGACGGCATTGAAACAGTGAAAGACCAGCTTGGAAAGAAAAAGCAGTACAGTGGTTTTGGTTTCACGCACTGCACAAGCGTTTTCGATGCCGGGCCGACAACAAGCAGGTATGTTGCGCTCGCTACAATGGAGGAAAAAATACGGGCGCAGGCGCGGCTGCAGAACAAAATCGCTGCTGTTGACGGCAAAGACGCGCTGGAAAGAGTAATGGTTTCGCACCTATTGCCCGACATAATCGGGAACGCAAGGGCTTTCAGCCGGCAGACCTTCAGGTGCACCAACTGCAACGCGAAAATTCGGCGGATTCCGCTTGACGGCAAATGCCCTGACTGCAGGCAGGAAAAAATAATCCTTACCGTGAACGAGGGCGGCGTCAGGAAATACCTTAAGATTGCGAAAACAATTTCCGCTGAATACGGGCTGAGCGATTACCTGCTGCAGAGGCTTGAGCTGATAACGCAGGAGATCGACAGCCTCTTCCAGGGCCAGGCAAAAAGCCAGAAAAAACTCGCGGAATTCGTTTAGAGCAGAAATCGTGAGCGCTTTTACTCTTTCATCAGTTCTTTTTCGAGCGCTTTGCGGAGTTTTTTCGCGTCGAAGCCGAGCTTTATTAGAGTGGTGCTGCCCCGAACGCCCTTGCCGCTGGCTGTTGTGAGGATTAAGCCGTAGGTGTCGAGCTCGTTGATGTATTCCCTGAACCACCTGCTGCTGACAACATTTTCCTGCAGCCCGGTGGCAATGCGCTTGTACTCGTTGTAGATGTCGCCGCTGAAAAACACCCCCTCTTCCTGTACGCCGTTCAGCCTCTGCATTCCCTTTCCGCTGTCAGTGAGAAGCGAAACAGCGTACAATACAAGCTGGTGCTGCTTGGGAAGCGTTGCAACCATATTAAGGATGACTTCCTCGTCGACCATGCGCTTTGCTTTTGTGACCTCGGAATCTGTAACAAGCGATAGCGATTCCTCGTCAGCGATCTCGCCGGCGCGCAGCAACAGCATCACTGCCGTGCGCGCATCGCCTGATTCCTGCGCAGCGAGCGCTGAAGCAAGGTTGATTGCGCCTTCCTGCACTGCGCCCTCCTTGAAGGCTTTGCCCACTCTTTCCGCGAGGATTTTGCGCAGCTCTCCGGCGTTGTATGGCGGAAAAACAAGTTCGCGCTGCAGCAGCGCGCTTTTTGTGCGCGGCCCTAGCCTGTCCTTGAAGAAAAGGTTGTTGCTTATGCCGACGAGCGCGACGCATCCCTCTTCCATTTCGTCGTTTGCGCGAGTGAGAGAGTAAACAAGCTCGTCCAGGTCCTTTACCTTGTCAATTTCGTCAAGCGCAATTATTACCTGCCTGCCTTTCCCGGCGTGCGAAACTAGCTTTTCGTAAACGAAAGCGCTGCTGTATCCGATGAAATCCTCCTGCAGATAGAATTTGCCGAGCGCTTTGAGCAGCACCTTGTATTTGGTGTTGTGCTCGCTGCAGTTCACGTAAGCGAAATCGACCTGCGCGCTGTTCTGCCCGATGAATTCCTGAAGCTGCTGCAGAACGTGCTTTACTGTCACGGTTTTTCCCGTTCCGACTTTTCCGTAGATGAAAAGGTTGTCGGGCTTTTTGCCATGCAGCGCGGCCGCGAGAATGGAGGTGATTTCCTCTATCTGCTTTTCCCTGAAAGGAAGATGGCCGGGGGTGTAGTGCGGCGTGATGATGTTCCTGTCGCTGAAAACGCTGTGCTTTTGCAGGTGCGCCCGGAAAATGTTTTGGCCTGGCTGCTGCTGCCCAGCGGCGCTTGCCTGCCGCAAGTCGGATTGCACGGCGCGCGCCGCGTCTTC
>JAPLVT010000152.1 GCA_026396975.1 Candidatus Iainarchaeum sp. | reverse complement strand
ATTCCCTTCTTTAAGGAATCCTTAAAAATTGTTTTGAGTATTCAATAATAAAAGCAAAGCCAAATCAGAAAAAGACTTTTGGGGCTAACGCTTTTGCGTCATACGCTCTGCGGGGCTATTTCTTTTTTTTGTCAGCCGCCGCAAGGGCAGCTGCATGACACGCTCCCGCTTCCCACATGCTTCTGCAGCCCGACAGCAAAGCCGTTCAGGTCAAAATTGTTCTGGTTCACAAGCTGGCAGAGGTTGCCGCAGGTCTGCATGCAGGCGCCAAGCTCGCTAAACATCTGGACGCATCCCGACAAAAGCAAAAGGGCGAGAACCGCAAAAAACAACGCTGCTTTCATGAAAAACAAAATCGCCTTTTAAGTTAATAATGCTTTCTTGATTGCCTTTCAGGTTAATACTGCTTTTTTCCTTCTTTTTTTATCTATGCGCCTTCTGGCGTTATCTTAACCACTATTTTTGTAGTCGCTATCGCCACAACAGCGCTTAAGGCGAGCAGGCCCAAGAGAACGCCCCATTCGGTTGCACCCAGTGCAACAACGCCGAACAATGCCCCTAGCGGCGAGTAAATCAGCGCCAGTTGCAGGGCAAGCGATGCTGCCACTGCTGCGACAAGCCATTTGTTGCTGAACAACCCCAGCTTCTCCTGGCCCCTTATTACCACAAGCCGTATTATTTCCGAGAGAATAATGCCAGTGAAAAGCATTGACTGGGCAAGGACAAGCCCGCCGCCCATGCCCAGCGCTATAAAGAAAATCGCGAGCAGGAAAACAGTGTCAAGCGCGCCAATCGAAGCGATTAACATCATCGACCTCTTGTTTATTACCTTCTCGCCTTTTTTCTTCGGCTTTCTCCTCATGATATCCGGCGGGGCAGGGTCAACGCCGAGCGCGAGAGCCGGCATTCCGTCGGTAAGAAGGTTTATCCACAACAGCTGCGGCGCAGTGAATGCAATTACCTTGAAAAGCGATGCGACGAAAACCACGAGGACCTCGGCAATGTTGCAGATGAGGAGGTATAGCACGAATTTCCTGATGTTGCTGAAAATCGTCCTGCCTTCGCCGACAGCTTCCTGTATGGTGTGGAAATTGTCGTCAAGAAGAATAATGTCAGAGGCTTCCCGCGCGACATCAGTGCCCCTATGGCCCATTGCAACGCCCACGTCAGCAGCGTGCAGCGCGGGAGCATCGTTCACGCCGTCGCCTGTCATCGCAACAGTGTGCCCGTTTGCCTGCAGCGCTTTTAGGATGCGCAGCTTGTGCTGGGGAGAAACCCTCGCAAAAATCTCCGCGTGCTCAACTGCTTTCCTCAGCTGCTGCTCCGACATTGCCTCTACTTCGCTGCCGTCAATCGCTGTTGTTCCCAGGCCCAGCTGCGACCCGATTGCTTTCGCGGTCACGATGTTGTCGCCAGTGACCATTATCACTTTTATGCCGGCGCGCTTGCAAGTTTCGATGCTCTCGTGAACCTCGCGCCTCGGCGGGTCTATCATTGCCTGCAGGCCGAGGAAAACCATTTCTTTTTCAAAGCCGCTTTTCTCTGAGCCGCTTCTTTTTTCTCCGCCTGGTTTCTCCCGCGCGCTGACTGCTTTCTTGTAGGCAAAACCGAGTACGCGCAGGGCTTTCGAGGCGAAGAGGGAATTTTTTTCAAGGATTTCTTTTTTGTCTTCTTCCGAAAGCTTTTTCTCTTTCCCGTCAACAAAAATCCTGCCGCAGTGCTGCAGCACTGTTTCAGGCGCGCCCTTCATGAAGGCTGTTTTGCCGCCGCTTGTTTTGTGCACTGTGAGCATCCTCTTGAGCTCCGAGGAAAAAGGAACCTCGTCGACGCGCGGCATTTCGCTGTTCAGCGCGCTCTCGCTCAAGCCGGCTTTCCTTGCGCTCACCACAAGCGCCAGCTCTGTCGGGTCGCCGACGAAGCATAGCCCGCTGTTCTCGCCGACGGAAATTCCCGCGTCGTTGCACAATGCGCCGGCAGTGAGAAGCAATTGCATTTCTTCTGGCGCAACGCTTTTTTTGCCGATTTTGAATTCGCCCTCGAGGTCGTAGCCTGTGCCAGTGACGTCTATTTCCTGCCTGTTGAAGAAAATTTTTGTGACAGTCATCCTGTTTTCCGTGAGCGTTGCGGTTTTGTCAGTGCAGATCACGTCGACACTGCCCAGGCTTTCTATGCTGCCGAGCTTTCGCACAAGAGCGTTCTTTTTCGCCATTTTCCGCGTGCCGAAAGCGAGCGCGAGAGTGACGACCGCGGGCAGTCCTTCCGGAATTGCCGCGACAGCAAGGCTGATGGCAATGATGAAAATCGCCAGCAGCGGCGCCTCGTTGAGGAACACTTGCGTCAGCGCCACGAAAGCGATTACAATGAAAACAAGCAGGCCGAGGCGCTTGCCGAGGCTCCCCAGCTCTACTTGGAAGGGAGTTACCTTCTGCCCGCCTTCGCCGAGCTTTTCCGCTATCTTTCCGACTTCAGTTGCCGAGCCTGTTTCCGTTACAACCGCCTTTCCGACTCCGGAGGTGACGATTGTGTTCTTGAAAAGCATGTTTGCCCTTTCCGCGAGAATAGTGGAGTCGGGCAGCACATCAGAGATTTTGCTTACCGGAACGCTCTCGCCTGTGAGCAGCGACTCGTCAACGTGCAGGTTTATGCTATCAAAAATTCTCGCGTCGGCAGTAACTTTGTCGCCTGGCTGCAGCAGGATTATGTCACCGGGAACAATTTCCAAGGCATCTAGCTCGAATTTCTGCCCGCCCCTTAGAACCATTGCTTTTGAAGGGCTCATTTTGCGCAGAGCCTCAAGGCTTCTTTCGGCCCTGTATTCCTGGAAGAAGCCGAACAACCCGTTTGCGACCACAATTACCAGGATAAGCCCCGCGTTGATGTAGTCCTCGGGCTCGTTCTGCATGAAGCCGACCACTATCGAAACAGCCGCTGCCGCGAGCAGCACGAGAATCAGGAAGTTGGTGAACTGCGAGAGGAAAATTTTTAGGGGCGAGATTTTTTTGCCGATTTTTATTTCGTTTGCGCCGTAGCGCTGCAGCCTTTCGGCTGCCTTTTCGCCGCTCAGCCCCTCACGGGTTGTCTCAAGCTGCCTGAAAACTTCTTCGTATGCCAAACCGTGCCAGAGCATTGCCAAAACCACTTCTTAGAATAAAGGAATTTGTGGTATTAAAAGTTTTGTTTACGCCGGCGCAGGCGCTTCTTACCAGCACCCCCCTGAACGCTTTTGACCTACAATAGCGCCGGCGTAATTTCAATCTCGCCTGAGCGTGATTTTTTGCCGGCGCAGGCTTTGGCATTCAGCTCTTTCCTGAACGTTCCCTTATTCGATAGCGACCTTGTGAAACTGCGGTTTCACGAGGCCTCGCAAACTGCAGTTTGCAAGGCGGCGTAATCTCAATCTCCCTTAAGTGTGATTATTGGCGGGCGCAGGCGGGCTGCGCTTTTTATTCAACTTTTTTGGGGATTATTTTTTTGACCGCCCAGTAAGACACTGCCGCACTGAGAATGCTTGAGGCAACGAGAACCCATACCGCAGTGTGCCATTCGATGTGCTCGCTGATGCTCGGGATGCCGAAAACAGTGGCGAGAGTGTTGGGCACAAGAACAGCTGTTCCAAGGACTGTCAGCCAGGTTATTATCAGCGAGAGCCTGTTGTTGAGAATCTGCAATTGGTTGTTGTAAATGCTCTGCA
>JAPLVT010000165.1 GCA_026396975.1 Candidatus Iainarchaeum sp. | reverse complement strand
GGGGTGCTATATTCAATGGAAAAAGATTTGACATCATATTCATTCAAGGAGCAAAAGAAAATTTTGAGAGATGACTTTGACATTCGTGCAGACGATTCAGACAGATTATACCTTGGGCTATTAAAAAATAAAGCAACAAATGAAAAAGATTCTATTTGGGTAGAAGAATCCCCTGAAGTTAAGATTGGATTGAAATTCAGACATTTAGCAAAAGCCCCCAACGGAAAAATATATTTGACCGAATTAGGCCAAACCATGGCAAAAGGCGCAAAAAAGCTATTTAGTTAATGCACCTTGCTATTTTGTCACCTGTTTACTTGGCTCTACTTGGTTTAAAGCCCTTTTGGCTTAGTGCCCACTTAAATAGCTTCGTTGGGCTCATAAGCTTGTCCTTGAGGAACTTTTTCTCTTCTTCTGTCAGCGAAATAGAAACCCAGGGCATATTTCTCAAGTTATACAAGTTGTACAATAGGTTTAAATACTTTTCCACTTATACAATTTGTATAATTTGTATAAGTGATGTAAAAATGGAATGTAAATCTTGCGGTTCTGAGCATGTCATCAAGCGAGGGCGCTTGCTAAGCGCAAACAATTTCTACAAGCGAAGATATGAGTGCAAGGATTGCGGTGAAATATTCTGTTCAGGCCGGATTCCGATTGCCACTCCGGACCCAGAATATACACCAAAGTCAGTGCCATCACAGAATTGGAGCGCTTACGCCCAAGCGCAGAACAATGAGAAGCTGATGCTGATGGGAATGCTTTCAGAGCTTTCCGAGATACTGCAAGTCGAAGAGATTAACCGGGTCGGCAGGCCCAGGACAGACCTGCACGAGATGATTTTCTGCATTGCAATGAAAACCTATACTCGGCTTTCAAGCAGGCGCTTGATTTCCGATTTAGAAATTGCGAACAAGATGGAGTACATCTCGCACACGCCGCACTTCACGACAATAATGAAATATTTTGGCGAAGAGGAAATAACGCCTGTCCTGCAAGAGCTGATTAGGCTTTCCTCGCTGCCGCTAAAGCAGATTGAAACAGACTTTGCGGTTGACAGCAGCGGCTTCAGCACTTCACAGTTCGGGCGATGGTTCGACCACAAGTTCGGCGAAGAAACACAGCGCAGGGTCTACTTGAAATCACACATAATGGTCGGCGTAAAAACAAACATTGTAGCATCGGCTGAAATAACGCAATCGAGCAGCGGCGATAGCCTGCAGTTTGTGCCGCTAGTAAAAGACACTAGCAGGCGCTTCACCATCAAAGAAGTCAGTGCTGACAAAGCTTACAGCGCAAAGCAAAATCTTGAAGAAGTGGAAAAGCTCGGCGCTATCCCTTATATCCCTTTCAAGTCTAACACGACCGGCAAAGCGAGGGGCTGCCGGATTTGGCGCAAGATGTTCGATTACTTCAAAGAACACCGGCAAGAATTCCTAGAGCATTACCACAAGCGCAGCAACGTTGAAAGCACTTTCAACATGCTAAAGCAAAAGCTCGGAAGCAGCCTAATGACAAAACGTTTTACTGCACAGAAGAACGAACTGCTCGCAAAAATACTGGTTCACAATCTGCTCGTGCTTATACAAGAATATTTCGAGCAAGGTCTCGAAGTAAATTTATCTACAGAAGCGCAAAAAGTGGGGGTGATTAACGTGATGTGGTGAGTTTATCTACAAGCCCCATGCCCGCGGGCGGCAGCGGCTTTTAGCCGCGTCTTACCATTTGGCATTGCAACAGGCGCGGCAGCTTTTTTGCCTGCCTTTTATCATTATTCGGTACAGCACGCACTGCGGTTTTTTTACCCGCCTTTTATTATTCCGTAGTAAAGGTTCTCCAAGGGCAGGAAGTACTCCAGGTTTTTTGCCTCTTTCACTTTCGGGTTGGCGTAGTACTCCGGCGGCATGGCGTAGTAAAGGAACCTTTCCCCGACTCCGCTTGTGACAATCATCGGGGTTCCCTTGTTAAGGTCCTTCTGGTAATTCGAGGGGAACCTCAATGTAAGCGCTTCCGTGGTTATTCCGCCCGATACAGTGCGCGCTATCGCAAAGTCCTCCTTTGGAATAACCCACAACTGCAGTGTTGCGCTCATCCCCCTTATCAGCGGGTTTTTGCCGCTTGGCTCTGTCTCAAGGTTGCCGACAAAGATTGCTGTTTCTGACTTGCAGCCGATTATTTCGCAGAAAGTCGGCTTGCTTTTGTTCACAATGCGCACTCCAAGCCATTCGTCAAGCGAAACCATTATGTCGCTGTCCTTGCGCGCCCACGGCCCTATCACATTCATGTCCTTGTCCTCAACGCCGGCTATCGCTGTCCCCTCGCGCTCTTCCCTGTAAAGATACTGGTCGTTCGGGCCGAGCACTGTGCCAGCGTCGCCGGTCCATACAAGCGTGCCGCCAGTTGGCTCGAGCGCGTATTCCATCAGCGCCCGCATCGGCTTTGTTTCCATT
>JAPLVT010000093.1 GCA_026396975.1 Candidatus Iainarchaeum sp. | reverse complement strand
GAAAAGCCCGAGGAAGCGCTGAAAAAATGCGTCGAACTCGCGGTGCAGTTCTTCAGGCAAAAAAACCCCGCAATCCAATTCAAAGAATATGAATAAAAGCGGAAAACCTTGGCGCAAGGCGGAGCGGCAAGATTAGGTTATGTAGAATTCAAACTATTTTTTGCAGGTTTTTTATGTCACGCAGCACAAAGTCTGCGCCCGCTTTTTTCGCGCTGCCTTTCACCAACCCGTATGCCGCGAGCGCAGTGCGCATCCCCACGCTTTTCGCGCCCTTAATGTCGCGTGCAGGGCTGTCTCCCACAAAAAGTATCTCTTCAGGCTGCAGCCCGAGCTTTTTTATAGCAGCCCTGAAGGGCAGCTTGCTCGGCTTTCTCTTTCCGGTGTCCTCAAGCGCTATTACAAAATCGAAGAAATCAGTAAGATTCAGCTCGGCCAGCCTGAGCCATGCCTGCATTCGCGGCGCGTCGCTGACAATGCCAAGCAGCATCCCTTTTTCCTTTAGCTTTATCAATGTCTCCCTGACATGGGGGTATGGCACCAAATGCCCTGCCTTTACTTTCCTGTAGGCGACAACACCGCTTGCCAATATTTTGTAATCCACTTTCCCGATTGTTGCGCGGAGGAATTTCTCAAAAATGTTCTGGTCTTCAATTCCGTGCTTCCAGTACATCTTGAAAAGCAGCCTCAGCGCCCTGTCCTGCGGCATCCGCAGCCCAGCGTCTACCATAGCGTGAATTGTGGCCTCGCTGCACAGCTTTTTCATCCTCATGAAGTCGACAAGAGTGTTGTCCAGGTCAAAAAGTATTGCCTTAATCGCCATAATGCTGATAAATTCCCCCAAAATTAGCTTTTTAAAGAGTTTTGAATTTTCGTTTTTGATTTATGGGTTGATTAACAAAGAAAACTGCCCATTCAACACTATTTTTAAACAATTACACTGCCCTTTTTAGATGACGAAATATGATTTGCCCGAAATGCAATGTTGAAATGTTCGAAGTAGGACTTAGCCAGGTTGCCGGCGGAAAGATTTTTGCAACGCTCGAATGCCCAAGCTGCCACAACAGAACCCAAAAAGAGCACAAGAAGCCAATAATGCGGCCGTACTAACGGGTTTTTGAATGGCCGCAAAGGGCGTTGTTCTGCTTGTGAGAATGCACAAGGCGGAATAACCAGCTTTGTGCGGCGGCCTATTTTTTGGCGATTTTCCACAGCAACTTGAACTGGTTCCTGTAAGCCTCTGCAACATCAGTGCTCTTGATCTTGACCGCCAGGGGTGGCCTTGCGTTCCAGATGAACAGCACGACCTTGTCATTGTATACCATTGTATCCACCGGGCTGTAAAATTGCTTGGCCACGAATTTTTTTGCCCCAAAATAGTTCTGCAGCAATTCCTTGTTTCCCCTGACGCTCTCGTCAAAGATGCATTTTGAGCCTATTTTGTACGCCCTCTTTTTTTTCTGCCACTGGAACCAATATGCGCCCATGGTTTCCTTGAAAAGCCCGCTTACGCCGAAGTCAACATACTCTCCAGCTGGTCTCAATTCCCCCAGGGCGCTTTCGCAAACAGTCTTAATGCCCTTTGTTCCGCTGTAGATTGTTGCTTCCTGCTCTTTCTTTTCCGTGCCGATTTTCTGCCGCAATTCGGGCAAAATCTCATTCAGTTTCTGCTTCTTATACTCAAGCATGTCAAGAAAGACATCCGGGCTTTCAGCCCTGAAAAAGCGCTCCTTGCCAAGCAGGATATAGCTCACAACCCCCTTCTCAATCAACTGCTGCAAAACACTGTACACTGTTGCCTTGTGCAAGCCGGTTTTCTTGATTATTTCGCCAGCGCCGCTTCCGTCCAAACCGAGCAGTGTGACATAAACAGTTGCTTCAATTTCAGTAAGGCCGATTTCCCGCAATGCCCTTGTATCCATGACAAAGAACAGGCGCAAAAGTTCTTTTAAATAGTAGTCTTAAATTAGACTACTTTTTAAGATAAACCTCGGGGGCGCCAATATTTACTAGGCAGCAAGTGGGAGGGAAAAAATGCGTAGTGCAACAGAGGAAACAGCGCAGCTTCCCAAAGCGGAAAGCGACCTTTCGGCATTGCAGCATGAACTGCATCCAATTGGCGCCAGCATAGCCGAATTGTTCGGGTGTCTGAGACAGAAATATCTCAGGGGGCAACTGAGGGGTGAATATAAGCCGTTCATTAGCAGGGTTCTTGAAACAGGCGCCAAACCCCAGCTTTCAGATTTGCCTTCAAGAAAAAGGAAACGCTTGGAAGAATTCGCCAGAAAGAAAGGCCTCGACTGGGGCGATGTGCAATTCCACCTGCGCTATAGGCTCAAAACAGTCGAAGACCTGTTCAGCGTGTTCCATTTGGACGGCGGGCTGCGGGAAGTCATCAAAAGGGGCTATAACCTTTCGATAATGCCCCTGAATATCGCCATTGGAAACAAGGACCTATTGAACAAGTTCATCCCGAAAAAAGATTTTTTCACTGACCACTTTGCGAAAAGCTGGGATCCTTACGGAATTTTCAACAAGGGCTCGAAAATATTCAACGGAAAACAATACCTCGCTTCACAGAAATTCAAAAGGAGCGTTTTGATGAACATCACCTCCGCCTGCCCAATCGGCTGCGTCGGATGCTACAAAGGGGAATTCACAAGAATCACGGGAAAGCGCTTTTGCACAAATCTCGCAAAGGCAGTGAACCAGCAGTCAAAAAGCCTCGTAGGCCACCTAAACAGGCACAGCGAAATAAAATCAGTCATCATAAGCGGCGGCGAACCGCTTTTGCTCTCCAACGGGGGTATCAAAAAAATGCTGTGCCATTTCAGGAATGCCAAGTACCTCGCTGAATTGAGGATTTGCACTGGCATTATTTTCCAAGGGCTGCCCTTCAGAATAGACGAGCGCCTGCTCAGCATCCTAGGGGATTTCGAGCGCGAAACAGGGATAAAAATCAACTTCAATGCGCACCTTTCGCATCCAGCCCAGTTTTCGCCAGAAGCGCTGATTGCGATAAAAAAAATTGCGAAAAAAGGTTTTCCCATAAACACGCAAGTGCCTTTGCAAAGGAACGTGAACATTTTCCCAGGGGAATGGCAGAAAACAATAAGCACGCTGCTGGAACTCGCAAGGCTGCAGGGAGCAAGCGGCATAAGGCCTTACAAATACATCCTGCATATGAACGTCGGCAGCATTGAGTACTCCCTGCCGCTAGAGTTCATGCTAAAGGTTTTGGCAGAACTGAAGTATAGGATCGACCATCCATTGCCAGAAACATGGCAGCCAGTTTCATACAGCATCCTGTGCAAGCAGGGCAACATCCTTCTTTCCCCGCAATTGCTTTTCACTACCAATAAAAAAGTTTGCAAGTACAAAGATTCAGTGGAATACCGCATTCCGGTGCCGGCAGGCGACTGCAGGTGGCGGATTGTAAAATACGTTGAGCCCTTGCTGAAAGGATTCAACGACGACCCAGATAGTTTAAGGAAAACAAAAAGCGCATTCGATTCTGCCCTGAAGAATAAAATTGAAGATAGGCTGCACAAAAAAGGTGGAACTTTTGTCTGCTGACGAAAAAATAAAGGAAAACCTGTACAGGATAAATGAACAAATAAAGCAAGCCTGCGCAGCCGCGGGGAGAAGCCCAAGCGGGGTTTCAATACTCGCAGCCACAAAATCCCAGCCGATTGAAAAAATCCACGCCGCAGTAGCCGCCGGCATTAAGATCTGCGGCGAGAACTATTTGCAGGAGGCGGAGCGGAAAATAAACGAAATCGGCAGTTGCGTTGAATGGCATTTTATAGGCCATTTGCAGAGCAACAAGGCGAAAAAAGCAGGGCATTTGTTTGACGTTGTGCAGACAGTCGACAGCGCGAAGCTCGCGTCAAGGTTGAACGACGCCGCGGAAAAAAAGCTGCCCGTGCTTGTCGAGGTCAATATTGGCGAGGAAGCGCAGAAATTCGGCGTAATGCCCGCTGGCCTTGCTGCCTTTATCAGGTCACTGAGCGAACTGAAGAATCTTGAAATACAGGGGCTTATGTGCATGCCGCCGCTGCTCCCCCCTGAGCAAGCCCGTGCTTATTTCAAAAGAATGTTCTCTTTTTTCCAGCAGCTGAAAATCCTCAACCAGCAAAACCTGAACCCAAAAATTCTCTCAATGGGAATGAGCAATGATTTCGCTGTTGCCGTTGAAGAAGGCGCCACAATGGTGCGCATCGGCACTGCTCTTCTAGGCGAGAGAAAGGACTAGTTTTTTCAGGTTAATTGCTTGAGCCGTATGAAGCAGTTTTCGCAGATGAACTTGTCCCTGAAGTCCACGCCCAAGTCGCTTTGCGAGTTGCATAGAATGCAGATTTTTCCCTTTCCCTCTTCCTTGAAATTGTCTGCCCACGCCCTCAGCAAATCCCATGAAACCCATTTCGGCAGAACGATTTCGCGCAGCACGCCCCTGTCGTTCTGGTTTATCCGTGCAACCTGCGACGGCATTATGTGCCTGTGCAGGCCGCGCAAAAACTTTACTTTCTTCAAGTCTCCCTTCCGCGTCAATTCAAGAACAGTCTGCTCAAAAAAATTATTCACTTGCTTCGCCCCCCTCTGCGCAGCTTTATGAGTTCAGCCCTTTTCCTTTCAAAAAAACGCAATGCCTCCCCTTCGCTCACATTC
>JAPLVT010000044.1 GCA_026396975.1 Candidatus Iainarchaeum sp. | reverse complement strand
GCGCAGCTCCGCAAGAATCGGCGGCAGCTGCTCCTCAACGCTACGCAGCTCGTCAACGTGTATTTTTGCCTCTTCAAGCGCGTTCTCAATCCTTTTCGGGGGATGCGGCGCCTGCGTCTGCGGGTTCATCGCGTTCCTTGCAATGAACTCGATTATTTCTTTTCTTTTCGCTTCCTTCATTTCCCTGCGCTGTTCCGTGGTAAGCTGCACCTCTCCGTCGAGAATGATGCGCTTTGTTATCGCAACGACGTCCGTTGTGCCGAAAGCCTTGCTCATTGCCTCTGGGCTCTGCGCAGTGCCCCTGCTGGCATCCTTGAACACTGTGTCCACCGCAAGCAACTCAGTTGGATCCACTTTTCCACCTTTTTTGAGTGAAAGCGCGAGGTCCGGGTCCACCAGAACCTCGAACCTTTCGCCTTTGCTGTCGAGCCGTGCTGTCACGGCTTTCTCTAGCTTTACCATAAAGCAATCCTTTTAATGAAATAAATCAAGGAAATGTTATTTCTTGCCCAGAATGCCCTTTACTTTCTGCTTTGGCACGCGCTCAAACTTCTTCCCGGGCTCTATGAACGCGAAGTCAAGCCTGTTGATGTCCAACTGCTCTTTCTCGTCAAGCCCTTTCTCTAGAGCCTTCAGCAGCAACCCGATTCCTTCCTCAATGTTCATGTCATCCTTGTAATCCTTCTCAAGCACTTTCATCGCTTCTTTTTTTCCCTTTCCGATCGCGATCGCCTTGTACTCTGCCAGAGCGCCGCTCGGCTCTGTCTCAAACAAGCGCTTCCCGCTCTCGTCAACTCCGCCGAAAATGAAGGAAACGCCGAAAGGCCTCATGCCAGCGTACTGCGTGAACAATTGGTTGACGCTGCTTATTTCCTTCACAAGCGCCTCGACCTGCACGCTTTCCTCGTAATACATCTTGTTCTGCTGTGCCTCGCGCCTCGCAATCTGAACCAAGCGCCTGGCATCACCCACGAGCCCGCTGCTTATCGCGCCGATATGGTCGTCTATTTTGAAAACCTTCTCAATGCTGTCGGGCATTATCAGCTTGCTCGAAACCTTCTTGTCGGCGCCGAACAAAACACCCTTATCGCAAACCATTGCGGCTCCAGCAGTGCCCTGCTCGACTATTTTTGCGGCGTATTCAACCTGGTAAAGCCTTCCGTCAGGGCTGAACATAGTGCTGACCCTGTCGTAAGCGCTGCTTTTCCTAGAATTAACCGGATACATCAGAAAAAACCCCTAAAAGCCCTTTTTTCGCTGTTTTCTGCCTTTTTTCTCTCTTAGATTACGTTTATATGTGAACTGCGTAACCTATAAAAATGTTCCCTACGCCGCCGCAGGCTTTGGTGCCCGGCACCTCCCCGAACGCTTTTGCCAACTGTGGCGGCGGCGTAATTTCAATCCACCCCGAGCGTGCCTTTTACTTGCCGCCGTCGGAGAGTTTCGGCTTCAGCCTGCGCAGCGTTCCGCCCGTTGCAAGGGTTTTCGCGCTGAAACCGCTGTTTTTTGCGGGAACAGCCTCTATCGCCTCGCGCACTACCGCAGCTGTCTTGTGGCTGCAGCGCACAATGCCCTTTCCGCTCTGCGGGTTGAATTCTATGAACCATATGCCCTCTTTTTTCAGGGTCTCAAGTCCCAACGCGCTCCTGCAGGCGCCCATAACAATGTCAAAGGCCTCTTTTGGGGAAACCGCACTGCCGCCCGCCAGCTCGAAAAGAATGTAGCGCCTTTTCGGCCGCTTTGTTTTCCGCGGGACCTTTCGCGCGGGCTTTTCCTTTTTTTTAGGCGTTGCATTAACGGTTTTTGCCATCCGCAATCACTTCAATCCGCACAGGCTTTTGTCGCACTTGGCTTTGCGCAAAATTTCTTTTTCCAGCTCAAGAACTTTTTCCCTGCAAGCCCCGATCCTTTCGGCTTTTTCTTTTGTGTTGCCGTATCTTCCAATCAGGTACTTGAACCTTTCTTCCAGCGAAACAATTTCGGTGTGGTTCACGCGCTTGTCCGCGTAAAAAACGATTTTCTCTTCCCAGCCGCGGAAAGGCTTTTTCGCGCAAATAATGTAAAGCGCGTGGGATTTCGCCGTGCCGGCAACAGCAGCCGGCATTCCTTCTGCAAGCAGAATTTCTTTGCCCCTCTCGCCATGGCTCACTCCGGTGCGCAGGCTCTCAGGCTTCCCGATGTCGTGCAGCAGCGCTGCCCTGCTCACAAGGTCAACGTCAATTTTTTTTCCGGCAGCGCGCATCTTCTCCGCAAGAAAAACCGCGACTTTCTCCACTGCAAGCGAGTGCTCAACCATGTGCTCTGGCGCATCATATTTGCGCAAGAGTTCAAGGCACTGCTTTCGGGTCGGCAGGTGCGGCATCTAAATCTCCACTAGCTTATAATCCCTTTTGCCGCAGCCCTGTTTTTCCAACCAGTCAATCTGCTGTTTCGGGTCGCGATAGCCGATGCGGTCGAAAAAGTCTCCGCCGAACTGCCTGTTTATGAGGTCAACGCTCGCGCTGTCGATTGCGAGAATGTTGTCGCTCGCGATAATGCCGATGTCGGGAAGCTCACCCAGCATGGCATCCCCGTGGCAGTCGCACATTTTGCTGATGTTCATTAGAACATTGACAAACAAAAGGTCTTTTTTGCCAAAGCATTCGAGAACCGGCTGCGCGCAGCTGGCAAGTGCCGCATCCGGCATTATTTCTTTTGGCGACATTGCCCCCTGCATGCAGACTTTGAAGCATTTCGCGCAGCCCCAGCAGCGCTCGTAATCAATAACGGCTTTTTTCCCCTTGACCTCGATTGCGTTAACAGGGCATTGCTTGACGCATGCGGAGCATCCCCTGCATTTCTCAAGGTCGACAACCATGTTTGCGGCAGCGTGGCATCTTTTCTTTGTGCCCCTGTCGACGCAGCCCATGCCAAGGTTTTTTATCGCGCCCCCCAGGCCAGTGAAAGCGTGCCCCTTGCAGTGCGACAGCACAACCATTGCGTCGGCTTCCGCGATCTCCTTGCTAACGCCGACCGGAAAGAATTTTCCTTTCTTTTGCACCGCATTGTGAAGCCGTTCCTCCTGGCGGTGTCATAATAGTCTTCAACCGTGTGCCTTTTGACTTTGTATTTCGTGGTGCTGTCAAAAAGGAAAGGTTTTGTGCCCGCTGCTTTCAGCATCTCGACGATCCTGCCGGCTATCGGCGGTCTCACGTAATTCAGGTTGCCGTATTCGCCCATGTGCAGTTTTATTGCAACGCTCTTGCCTTTCCAAGCTCGGAGGTCGAATTTTTCCAGTGCAAGCCCAAGCTTCTTTATAAAATTGTCCTTTACAAAATAGACGTTGCTCATGCAGCAAAAATAGGTTAGGAAAGGATTTAATTTGTTTTTACGCGGCTTCTGCCACCGCCTACCCGCCAAATGGCGCTGCCAAAAGGCAGTGGAAGAAACTGGAAAAAAAGCAGAAATAGAAAAAATCACAGAAATAAACAAAATAATTGAATTTGGAGTAATGACAACACCGGCATTAGTAATTGACGGCAAAATTGTTTGCAGCGGCAGAATTCCCACAACAGAAGAAATCCAAAAATGGCTCTGAAAACAATATTTTTTGACTATCATCACCATACGATGCTTAAGGCGATGATGAGGTAAGCGACAATTACACAATATAGAAGATCTATTGCTGTTTGCCATAAATTGAAAAGGCAGGATTAACAAGAAACAAACCCAAAAGTATGCATATCTAAGGTTATACCAGATGTGCATTATTTATATACTTTATTGTGCATTTATTGTGTATGGTGATTTTATGAATGTAGATCTCGGCGTGCCATATGAAGCAATCTTGAAAAAAGCAATTGAAAAAGGCTATGCTGGAAATCAAACTGAAGTGATTAGGCAAGCCCTGCTTACATATGAGAGAATGCTTGATGAAGAGGAAGTAAAGCTCGTAAACAAAGGCATTGAATTGGAAATGCAGGAAATCAAAGAAGGCAAAGTGAAGACCAAAAGCCTTACTGCGATAAAGAAAAAATACAAGCTGTGAATTGAATGAAAACAGAGTTTTCCGAAAAAGCAGAGAAAGAACTGGACGAAATGGACAAAAGCCTGAGAGAACTTTTTGTAAAACACGTAGAAAAAATCGCCGCAATGCCGCCAAGAAGGCACATGCGCTTCGGCCTGCCATTCAATGTAGACGAAGTCACAAGGCAAGCAAGAATGGTTTACAACATAGAAGAAGAAACCTGCTACATCCTGCACTGCTTCAAAAACCACAAAGAATACGAAAGATGGTACAAATCATTCAAGTGATAAAAACAAGCCAAACAATAATTTAAAGCAATAATCTCTATACATTTCTGATGGCGATGATGAGGTTATCGCTTATTTCGCAAGCCTGCCCTTTGCCCTGATGCTCGGCCTTGCCCTCTCTGTGCCAATTCCTTTCTTTCTAAGGCCCCTGCCTTTCTTCCCCTGCGAAGTCAGCCCGCGCTCTGCCCTGCCCTTGTGCTGCTTGGCACAGATCCAGTTTATTTCAGGGTCCGCGATTATTTCCGGCGCGTGCGGGTTAACCAGTATTACCTCAAAGTAGTGACCGACGCCGTCCTCGCCTACAAAGTAGCTATTGAGAACTTCGCAGTTCTGGAAATGCCTGCCCACTCTTTCCTCGGCAATCGCCTGGATGCCTTTTTTGCGCGTGAGCTTATTGACACCCATTCTCCGCGGCCTTCTGCCGCTCCTCGGCCTCGGGTGCATTCCACCTCCCTTCCTAATGCGCACTCTCGCTACAATAAAACCTTTTTTTGCCTTGTAGCCAAGCGAGCGCGCCCTCGGGATGTTTGTCGGCTTTTCAATGCGGACAACGGCTTTTTTTTCGCGCCTGAAACCGATCATGCGGTCTCTCTGAATCTTCGAGTAATCGTAGTTCGCGTCCTTTTCGCCCATGAACTCGTTGCGGAATGCCTGCTTTATGTATTTTGTCGCGCCCATGCTGAAACCCAAATTTGCTTTTAAGGCGTTAAATCCCTTTTACTAAATCGGAAAATTGTATAGGGAATTATGCGAAGGAAAGCTATTTAAACAAAACCTCGAAAGCCAGGGGGCTTGTTTTTATTGGCTCAGTAAACAACAGTCGAGCCGAACATTAAGAACAGAATAACCAGCATTATTACAACAAAAACAGCCAGCGGGCCGAGCAGCCATTTCTTTTTGTAGCCGCTTTTCCTGTACATGAAACCCAGAGCCATGCTTGCATAGTAGGGAGGGAAAATCATTACAAGGGAAGCAAGAGCCATAACGAGATACATAAAGATTGAAAAT
This sequence comes from Candidatus Iainarchaeum sp., assembly GCA_026396975.1. GTDB lineage: Archaea > Iainarchaeota > Iainarchaeia > Iainarchaeales > JAPLVT01. The sequence continues at coordinate 3,350 of JAPLVT010000044.1, read as the reverse complement.
GCGTCGCGCCATTCCAGCATCGGGACGAGATAAACTGAAAGGAAAACCATGGGACCCGCGATCACAAGCAACGCCGCGATAATCCACGCAAGCGGCCTGTTCTTGAAGAACATACTTTTCTTGTTTTTCATGGCACCCATCAGCCATGAAACCGCTATCCCGATTGCGAAAGGGATTATTATGAGCGGGATGAGAAGAATTACAAGTGATACCACGAGCGCGAACAGCAGCACTGCAAGAAGGCCGCCGAGCATTTCGCCGATTAACTGCAGCGGAGGAACGTACTTCGGGTCCAGCTCTGGCTTGAAGGGGGTTTCGACAAAAAGGCTGTCTTTTGTGAGGCTGTAATAGTTCCCCTCCCAAAGAAGCAGCGAAACAGTGTCGCCGTTCTTTACGCCGTACTGGGACAAATAATCATCTTTCACAACAACCATGTTTTGGAGTGAGAACACGCCGCTGCTGTCAGTGTAAGGCTTTGAGCCGACAACATAAACCCTTGCCGTGCCACTGCCCGGGTTGAAGCTGCTGATCCGCATCGGGTAGAATGCGTGGCTTGGAGTAAAAGTTATTTTCAGCGGCGTGGCGATTCCGAGCCTGATTGAAACAAGGGCGCTAACCGCTTTAGTGTTTATGCCGCTGCACTCTGAATAATTTGACGCCCAATACCCGAGTTCCCCTTCAAGGTTGCCTGAGTGGTACAGGGACACGCGGAAGCTGTTGTCCTGTTCTGCATCGCTAGTTATGCGCTGCGCGCACTCGAAATCAGCGTTTGTTACGTTCAGGTCGCCGTACTTGTTCGAGAGGTTTATTTTGTTCGCGATGAAGTAATAGCTGCCGTTCTGCACGTAATCCCTCAAAAGTGAGGGCAGCGCTGGCGGGAAGGAATAGCCGTTCTGGTTAAGCCATTCGATCAGCGCTGTTTCATCGGTTGCGCGCAGAATAGTGATGTCATAAATGTCGAGCTTCAGCTGCTCGATGACCTCGACGCCTTCGATGTTCGCTGTGTCCATTGCCGACATTATTTCGATTCCGCCTCTGCTTTTCTGCGGCGGCTTGAAAAGGTCGGCGAGCCTGAAGAAAATTTCCTCGTCCGCTGTTTCAACTATCGGCTTTGTGCTTGATTCAACCGGCAGCACCCATGCGATGTTTTCGATGTCCTGCAGGGTTATTTTGGATTCAATAATCATTTTTTCCGTTGCGCCGTCCCAGAAAATAACTGCTTTCTGCTCCGGAATGAAAACGTCCTTGCCGTAGTCCGGAGGCCTCATTACCATACCGTTGGCGAAAGCGCCGGCTGAAAAGAACGAAAGCAAAAGCAGCAAGAGAATTGCCTTTCGCATACCAACATATTGCGCTTTCCGGTTATTTAATGCTTGGCAAATGGTTAGCAATTTGCCTTTAAACCGTTTTCGCAGCGATTTTTTTATTATGAAAAAGAACTGCGTCGAGTGCGGGAAAAAAGCAGTTATCTCTTTGCCCTACGGGCCGCATGCGTTCTGCAAGGGGCACTTCCTGCATTTTTTCGAGAAGCGCGCGCGGCGTGCGCAGGTTTGTTGTGAAGATTAAGGGAAAGGTTAATTAAGGTTTTTCAGGAAACGTTTCTTATTGTACGGGCTTGTGGTCTATTGGTATGACGCCACCTTGACAGAGCCTTTTTCCGTTCCGGAAAAAGCTTCGGGAAAAGGGTCTTCGACATGGTGGAGACAGGGAGTTCGATCCTCCCCAGGCCCATTGAAAAGTTAACTCTTCTTTTTTTCCGTGAGGGTGTTCAGCGCTATTCCCATTTCTTTTGCAAAGTTTTTTTCGAAGTTGTCGAGTTCCACGATTTTTTTGTCAATCTTCTGGATCCTAAGGTTTATCTGCTCTTCTTCTTTCGCGCCTGCCTCGTTCAATTGCTTTATTGACTTGTTGAATTTTTCAACGTTGAATTCGATTGCTTTCACGAACTGTTTTTTGAATTCCTCCAATTCCGACATCTGCTGGGCGAGCTTTTGCTGCTGCGCCCCCTGCTTGCCGAAGCTCTCGTAAAGCTTGTCTATTTTCGCGAGCTTTTCCTTTATCTGGGCCTCAAGCGCGGCTTTGCTGTCGCGCAAGTCGGACAGTTCGCCCGCAGCTGCTTTTGTGCCGAAGCCCCCGCTTTCCATTTTTTTCATCATGCGCGACTCGGCGTCCTTTACCAGCCCTTCCGCAACCTCGTTCTCCAGCTGCAGTGTTTTGTTCACTCTCTCGTCTATTTCATCCAGCCTTTCCTTTGCGCTTTCAAGGAACTGCTGCGCGTCGCTTTTGGCTTTTATCAGCTCGCTGTTCATTTCCGCCACAAGAGCCTGTTTTGTTTTCTGCAGTTCCCCGAGCGATTTAATCGCCTGCTGGGTCAGCTGGATGCTGCCCTGCTTTTCGTCCTTTATGCGCGATAGGTCGGCCTCAATTTTGCCGCTTACCCCCCTCATTTCCAACATTTTTGCCTCTATCATTGACATCAACTGGTTTGCTTTTGCCTCGAGCTCAGCATCAACCTTTGTAACCATCAATACCCTCTGACTGTCCAGAAGCACCTTGATTTTTTGCTGCTCCCTCTTTGTGGCTGCATCAACCTTCCTGTCAAGAACAGCGTCCAGCTCTTCCCTGATTTTTTTCATTTCCGCCAGGCGCTGGTTTATGGCAGTAAGAATTCCTTTTTCCCACAACTTGCTCAAATCGACTGTTTCCACGGGGCGCCCTGCTGCGGCCTGCGACGGCCTTTTTTTCTCCGCGACAGGGGCAGCCTGCTTTGCGGCCTTCTTTGGCTTCGGGGGAGGCACGCGGGTAATTTTTGTTTCGGGCGCTTTCTCTTCTTCCGCCCGCGGCTCTTCTTCTTCATGCTTTTCCCCCATCAAGTCCGCTGCTATTTCCTCCGCGTGCAACGGCTCCTCTTCGCCAATCTCTTCTTCCGCGGGCTGCTCTTCTTCAAAGGGGGTTTCTTCTTCCGCGGACTCTTCCTCGGACGTTTTTTCGCTTTCTTCTTCCCTTTGTTTTTTTTCCTTTTCAATGGCGCTGACTATTTCCTCGACATCACTCTCTCCCGAAGGCTGCGGTCTGGCTGCAGCGGGTTTTTTTGCCTGCTCAATAAGCTTTTTCGCTTCCTCTTCGCCCACGCCCACATCGCCGAGGTTTAGTATTATTTCCCTGTCGCTCACGTTCAGGGCGAGAAGCTTCCTTATGCTGTCAAGGAGAATATCGCTTTTTGTCGGCATACTGGTTCAATACAATTAGTTTAAAGATGAATAAAAGGCTTTTCACGAAGGGTGCAACCGCAAACTAACGTTAGTCTTGTTTTCTTTCTTTTTGGGCAACTTACACTTTTTCTTTCTTTT
>JAPLVT010000154.1 GCA_026396975.1 Candidatus Iainarchaeum sp. | reverse complement strand
AGGTATTGCGCAAAAACAAGCCAATAAAATCAAAAACATCAAAACAGCAGGCTGAATCAGTTCTGTTTTTTCATGGCGGTTTTGGGGATAACCTGAATCCCGGGGCTAAAGGTTTCCCATGGCCTGGTTGGCTGTTCAGGGCGCGGTTTTGCGGTTGGCTCAGGAGTTTTTGTCCTCGGTTTTACCGCTATAATACGGTGCGCTATTGTTCCGTGCTTTTCCAGTTCCCAGATTGCCTGCCAGGAACCGCTTTTCATTGTTTCTTCCCGTGTTAGTGCGCGGCCCGATACTATAAACCCTTCATCGCGCAAGAGCCGTGAATTAAGTGCAACTGAATCTGCCGCGGTTAGCATAATAAAACGCCCGCCAGGCGCAAGTGCACGCATTACAAGCTTTAAATACCGCCTTTCGTTTTTTCTGGCGTTCGGGACTTTTTTCCAGTCTATTCTCACGCCCGAATATCCGCCAAGAGTACACACTTTCCGCATCTCTTTAGCCGCTTCGCCCATTTTTTCGTAGCTTAAGCCGTGCCTGCCCCACAATGTGTGGTGGAAGAAGTGTTTGTCTTCTACTATTTTTACTGAACCAAACTGCAGCCCGCCCAAATATTTTATTACGTCGGTAGTGATATAATTAAGGTTTTTCGGCGGCTCGTATTCCGGTCTTTTAATATCAACAATCACAATTCTTGCTTGCTTTCCCCTTCTTTCAAGCTCTAATGCGCGGTTGTAAACATTGCCCCGCCCGCTTCCCTCTCCAATCGCCAAAAGATCAATGGCAGGCCTCTTTTTTTGCCTTGGTTTTGGAGTAAACTGTTTTCCCGGCTGAGCCATAACAAGAACATTGGCAAAACCAGAATTTAAACCTTAACAAAAAACACGCAAAAATAAACCGCTGCCTAAGGTAATTAAGGATTACTGCAAGAAGTGCAACAAACACACTGCCCACAAGCTGAAGCAGTTCAAGCCGGGCAGCACGAGGACTCTCGCGGAGGGCACAAGAAAGAACATCCAGCGCAAGCGCGGTTATAAGGGAAAATTCCAGTTCCCCGCGAAGATAAAAAAGCAGAACAAAAAGCCTGTTTTCCTGGCCGAATGCACTGCCTGCCACACAAAACACTACTTTGTCATCCACAAGCGCATGAAAAAAGTCGAATTGGGCGAAAAAAGCAAGGTCGGCGGCAAGGAAGAAAAATCCGGAAAGCAGGGAAAGCAGGTAAAGCAGGGAAAGTAAAGCCAATTTTTTTAGCAAATTTCTAGATGCCTTCCCCCCTAACATCCAATAGCTTAACTTTTAAACGGTTTCTCAGCAAGCAACTTAACAATGACAGCGCGCAACAACATGCTGTTAATAATCAAGCAGCACCCGGGCATAGAATACCCCGCACTTCTTAACAAAATAGCAGCCACCTACGGCAGCCTTGAAAGCGCGAGGGCAGCGCTGAGCAGGAGCATAAGATACCTTAGCGCGCTCGGCTTTGTGGCACGCAAAGAAAACAGGCTTTTTGCCACAAGCAAAGGCACCGCATCGCTCGGCACTGAAATGCGGAACAAGCTGATTCTGCGCCTCAACGAAACAGTCGGCGCCCAGGACTCATTGCAGAAAATAGACAGCATAGTGGAAATGCTGCACACGCTCATAGAGAGAAGCAAGCAGGACAGCGATTTGCTGCGAAGCGCGAAAGGAAGCGCAGGATTCTACATCAGCGACATCGCGG
>JAPLVT010000137.1 GCA_026396975.1 Candidatus Iainarchaeum sp. | reverse complement strand
CCTGGCATCGAACTTGGAGAAAACTGCGTTGTTGGAGCAGGTGCAGTGGTGACAAAAAGCACGCAACGTGCCAGCGTGAACATTGGGGTGCCGGCAAAAACCAAGGGAAGGTTGGCATGACTGCAAAAAGCAGGGACCGCGTTATTTTTTCCTTGCTATTGCTCGCCGGTTTCTTGCTGTTGGCGGCGTTCATAACCTGTTTTTTTGCCAGGATGGCTCAGCCGGATTACTGGCACTTCATGGACATTGGCTCTTATTTGGACAGGAGCTTTTTTGCAATTGACAGGGGCTTTTTCTCTGAGGTTCCTTACTGGAATTATGGCTACCATAACCTGCCTTTTGCCGTCTACCCGCCTTTTTTCTTTGCGGTGAACGTGTTAGTGTTCCATGCAATGTCACTGTTTGGGGCGGCTTCCGTTTACTGGAGCTTTTTCGCCACTTTTTTATTGAGCTATGCATTTGCCTTTGCAGCGACATGGAAGCTTTCGAGGAAGAGCACGCTGGCTTATCTGCTGGCAGCAGGCAATTTTTTTTCCGTTGGCTTGCTTGTTTTGATGGGCTTCAACACAAAGATTTTTGCGTTTAACCTCTGTTTCCCCGCGGTCGCTTATCTCTTGGACAGGAGAAAAAACCTTGAATTCAGCAACAAAAGCCTTGCTGCTTTTGCTGTTCTTTTTTCAGTGCTCTTTGCATCGCAGCTGTTCATTTTTCTCCTGCTGTGCCTTTTGTATTTGTGCATCCTGTTACAGAACAGGAAGAGCCTGCTGAAAGGGCTTGCGCCGCTACTGCTGGTGCCGCTTCTCACATTCCCTTACTTTGCAAGTTTCGTGCTTTCGCTCGGAACCACTTTGTCCACAACACAACTCCCCCCCAACGTTGGCCTGTCGCTTAACATGTACACGGCAATACTCGCCTTGTTCCTGCTGCTTTTCGTCGCGGCAAGGGAATTTTTTTTGGCTCCATTTGCTGCGCTGTCAGCGCTGCACATCCTTAACCTGGGTAACTTTATCCCACTGGTCGGACAACTCGAAGCGCACAGCACCACGCTTTTCATTCTTGGAATAACATGCTATTACATTGTAAACCACGGCTTCAGAATTAACGCGAAACTGCCGGCTGCATTGCCGCAGTGGCTTAACAGGCAGAATGCACTCTTTTCATTGCTTTTTGCGCTCCTCGCGCTGAACTTTTTTTATTTTGCGCCCAGAATAGAGAAAGCCAACCTTTTCAACAACCCTGACTACAAGCCACTGCTTGGCTTCGGCGAACTGCCCAGCGTGTTCTTTGTAGCCGACATGAACGGGGCGGACAAGTTCATAATGTCTTATGTTTCATATCAGACATTCAAGTTCCACAATCTCTCAGTAAACGACTGGTTCCTGTCGGGCAGCGCCCACGCGGCTTTTGAAAAGGACAAAGAAGCGCTGCTTGGCGCATTCCGGCAAAACGATTGCAACACGGTTCGCCTCATGATTGAAAAAATGGGGCTCAGAACACTGGTGATAAAAAACATGCCAGCCACCGGGGCATGCGGGCTGCGGCTGACCGCAGACATGGGGGCATTTAAGGTATTTAACGCGGATTAGATGCGGAGCCTGGCAAAGGCAAATCAGTTTCGGCAGGGAGAACGAGGCCTATTAGGCGTTTAAACTCTGCGTCCACTCGCTGGGCTTCCTCTTCTTATTTAAATTTATTGTCGGGTTAGGTAGTTATGCCTTCAGATAGCATTGGCAATAAGATAGTCAGCATTATCAAGGGCTTTGACAAGAAGCAGTTGTTCATACTCATACTCATTTTCCTGATTGGCTTTGGGATAAGGGGGCACCTGCTCAGGTACGAGTACATGTTCGAGTTCGACTCGTACTATGAGGCGAGGATGACAGCCGCTGTAATCCAGACCGGCATTGTGCCAGAGCACGACCCGCTTTCGTATTATTTCATGGGCGGCGGCTGGCCGCCGAGGAACCATTTCTTCCTGTATTTCACTGCGGCTATCTATGATATTTTCACTTTAGGCGCGCCATACGACAAGATGCTCTGGATACAGTTCGTGAAGGTGCTGCCGGCGCTTTTCGGGGCGCTGACAGCGGTTGCAATGTTTTTTTTGGGCAAGGAGATTTACGGCAGGAAAGCCGGCTATGTAATGGCTTTCATCGCAGCCGTAATGCCGGCTTTCGTTTACAGGACAATGGCAGGCTTCTTCCAGGCGGACTGCTTTGGGTTCCTGCTGTTCGTAATCGGCTGGGTTTTTTTGGCGAGGGCCGTGAAGAGCCCGGTTTTCAACAAGAAGGGAATAATCAACTCTGTGCTCAGCGGGATTTCTTTCGGGCTGATGGCGATAACGTGGGACATGAACTTCCTGATTCCGCTTACTTTTGGCGGCTATATTGTCTTTGCGGCAATGTATGTTTATGTCAAAATGGGCTGGAAGGAATTTCTTGACCTGCTAAAGCTTTCCGCAATCACAATGGCAATTTACATTGCTGTGGCAACATTGAACTACGGCAATGTCTGGATAACATCAGTCATATCTTACGCCTCAACAGGCCTGCCGGGCAATCTGGCTTTGGTCGCGTTTGCGGTCGCGGCGCTGGTCCTCGGCGTGATTTTATACCTGGCGTATAATATGCGGAACCAAAGCCAGAGGGAAAACAACGCAAAGACAATAAACCTCATTGCAATGATAATGCTGTACTGCGTTTTGCTTCTAATGGTAACAATGTTTATAATAGAGCCCCATGTTTTCGCAGCGCAGCAGGGAGTCCTCGGGGCAAGCGTGGGCGAAGAAAACACCGGCAACCAGTTTTTCGGCAGCAAGTACAACGCGCTGATTGTTTTCGCGCCGCTCGCGCTTTTGCTTTTGCCACTTAGGATGTACAGGGAAAAGCGCGAGCATTTGAGCGCGATGATTTTCTTTTGGGTTCTGATATGCTTCTTCATGGCGTGGTACAAGCTGAAATTCACTTTCGCCTTTGGCCTGCCGATCGCGGCTGCAGCCGGCGCTGTAACAGCGGAGCTGTTCCATTACATGCAGGGAAGGAGCGGCCTTGAGCAGAAAACAGTCGCGCTTGGGCTTGGTTTCCTGCTGCTGACGGGAGTGGGCGCTTCAACTATTTTCATGATGGACCAGTTGCCTAACATTGAAATGAGCATGCCAACATGGAAGCCAGCGCTGCAGTGGATGAAAGACAATACGCCGACCGATAGCAAGATGTTCAACTGGTGGGACGAAGGGCACTGGATTACGTTCATAGGCGAGCGGGCTGTCAGCGCTGATAACAGGAACCTGAGCTGGAACAGCGACAGCAATTTCGCGGAATTCGTGATAACAAGCGACCTGAACAGAGCCGTCGAAATGATGGGAGTATACGACAACGATTACGTTATCCTAAGCACGGACATGTTCGTTAAAATAAACAGCTTTGGAAACTACGCCTATAACACGCTGAACAACATGGACCCGAGAATAGTAAAGTTCCTTATCTCGCCGCACATGTCAATTCCTTGCAACACAACGCAGGACAGCAGCGGCAACATTACTTACGCCTGCGGTGGGAACAACCTGCCGGCGCAGGCAATGTTCTCGCTGCCGGACAAGTGGACCGCGCAGAGCAACCAGATTTACACTGCGCCGAACGGCGCCACAGTGCCGTGGTACATCTATAGGGCAACCGACAACAGCGAAATTTACATCCTTAACCCGGCCTTGAACGAAAGCATTCTCGCGCGGCTCTGGTTCCAGCAGCCCGAGGTAATGCAATACTTTGACCTGGCTTACTCGAAAGAAGGGATAAGAATCTTCAAGGTCAATAAGGAAGCAATCGCGGCCGCAAATTGACTGCCAAAAATCAGCTGTTCTTATTGATACAATCATTAAAGGGTTCTTTTTTAATTCCCTTTTCGCCTTATTCTGGTCCAGATTGTGGGAATTGACATGAACATGAGGGGAAAGCTGAAAATCCCCGTAATGGGCGGAGTCGGGGTATGGATTGGCTTCAGCACTGGCATCCTTCTCTCAATATTCATATTCACCTACCTGCATACAGTGGAACTTAACCTTACTTTCCTTCTGGCGGGCTATGCAACAATTGCAATGGTCGCTTTTTTGGGTGTAATCGATGATTTGGTTGGATGGAGAAACGGCATCAGGCAATGGCAGCACGCTCTTGTGCCTGTTTTTGCGGCACTGCCGCTGATGGCAATAAAAATAAGCAACCCGCCGATAAAACTGCCGTTCTTCGGCCCGTTGCCCGTGGAATATTTCCTGCCGATAATCGGCACTGTCAGCTTTGGGGTAATATACAGCCTGCTTTTTGTCCCCGTCGGCGTAACAGGCGCAAGCAACGCCGCCAACATGCTTGCAGGGCTGAATGGCTTGGAAGCAGGGCTCGGAAGCATCATCAGCGCGACGCTTCTCGCAATAGCGCTGCAGCAGGGGCAGGTTGAGTCCGCGATAATAGCCGCGACAATGCTTGGAGCGCTGCTGGCTTTCCTCGCGTTCAACTGGTATCCGGCGCGCATCTTCGGCGGCGACAGCCTGACGCTTATGATAGGGGCAGCAATCGCGACAATCGTAATAATCGGCAACATGGAGAAAATAGGCGTGCTGCTCATGCTGCTTTATTTCATAGAACTTTTCCTCAAGGCAAGGTTCAGGATGCAGAGGCAGGGATTTGGAATACTGCAGCGCGATGGCACACTGCGCGCACCATCCGGAAAAGCCGCCTCGCTGACGCACGTAATAATGCGCCTCGGAAAATTCACGGAAAAGCAGGTGGTAATTGCACTGCTGCTTTTGCAGGCAGTTTTGAGCGTTGCGGTTTTCTCGCTGAGCCATTTCAGGCTGTTCTGGTGAACCAGCATTATGCAAAACAGTAAAAAAGTTTGCTTGGCCTGCAGCGCCGGCGGGCATTTGACCGAGCTGGTGCAGTTGCAGGCGGCCTGGGCGGGAAAGCCGCACTTCTTTGTCAGCGACAGGCGCTTCAATGCGATAGACCTCGGCAGAAAGGAAAAAGTTTTCTTTGTCACATGCCCGCGGAGAAACCCGCTGCTACTCGCGGAGAATTTTTTCCAGTCGCTGAAAATTTTTTTGCGCGAAAAGCCGGCTGTTGTGATCAGCACAGGCGCTGACACGGCAATCGGGATTTGCCTTATCGCAAAACTTTTCGGGCGGAAGGTCGTTTTCATCGAGAGCTTCTGCAGAATCAGCTC
>JAPLVT010000061.1 GCA_026396975.1 Candidatus Iainarchaeum sp. | reverse complement strand
GCTGAAAGCGTGCGCTTGCAGGAGGGATTTAGCATGGGAAAAGAGGCGAAAACCGATACTAAAGTAGAGATAAAAGCCGAAAGCAAGGCTGAAACAAAAAGCAGGCCAAAGACCGAAGAAAAGCGGGCAACAATGACTATTGAGGACCTGCCCGGCATCGGTCCCCAGGCAGCTGAAAAACTGACCAACGCTGGCTACAAGACAGTTGAGGCCATTGCGGTAGCATCGCCCGATGAACTGATCGAGGTCGCGGGGCTCGGAGACGGCACAGCCGAAAAGGCGATTAAAGCCGCGCGGGACGCCATGGAAATGGGGTTTCAAAGCGCCGACAAGCTGGCGGAAAAAAGGCTGCTTGTTGGAAAAATCACGACCGGGAGCAAAGAGGTTGACGCTCTTATAGGCGGTGGGATTGAAACGCAAAGCATTACGGAAGTTTACGGAAAGTTCGCGAGCGGAAAAAGCCAGTGGTGCTTCGAAACAGCCGTAACAGTGCAGATGCCGAAGGACAAGGGCGGCCTTGAAGGGAACTGCCTTTACATTGACAGCGAGAACAGCTTCAGGCCGGAAAGAGTGATTGCGATTGCAAAGCACTTCAAAATGGACCCGCAAAAAGTTTTGAAAAACATTTTTGTGGCGCGCGCCTACAACGCAGACCACCAGATGGTCCTGGCTGAAAAAGCAGCCGACCTGATAAAAGAGAAGAACGTCAAGCTGATAATAGTCGACAGCCTTACAGCGCAGTTCAGGGCGGAATTCCTCGGCAGGGGAATGCTTGCGGACCGGCAGCAGCGCCTCAACAAGCACATGCACACGCTGATGAAAATAGCTGAAATGCAGAACGTCGCGGTGCTGGTCACAAACCAGGTGATGCAAAGGCCAGACATACTGTTCGGCGACCCGACAGCGCCAATCGGCGGAGAGATTGTAGCGCACGCGAGCAAGACACGCCTATACCTGCGCAAAAGCAAGGAAGACAAAAGAGTGGCAAAGCTTGTTGACAGCCCGTCGCTGCCCGACGGCGAAGCAATCTTCAGGGTAACGGAAAACGGCTTAGAAGATGTAGAATAAGGTTTGATTGTCAAAGGCGCGAAATAAAATCGCGCCCAGTTTTTTGTTTTTCAAAATCGGAAAATTATCAGCCGAAAAAACAATAAAAATCTCCTTTATTCAGTGACCTTGAACACTTCGGCGCCTTCGTGCACGGGCTGCGCTACCTTCAGGCCGATGTCCTGGCCTTTTTTCGCTTTCTGCACCTGCGCGTGATCTACCTGCATGCTGTCGACAACCTGCTCGAACTCCGAGTCGTGCCTCTTGAATCGCAGCTTGTCCCCGACTTTGAGGTCGCCCGAAAGCTTTACCACGGCGACGCCGATTTTGCCGAAAAAATGGTCTACTTTCCCAATTGGCTTTTCTCCCAACAAAACCACCATAATTATATTGAATAAAAATCTTTAAAAACTGCTTCAATGCCAATTATTAACGTGGGCTAGGTTGGGGCGGCAGCGGTGCCCTGTTGCCAGAAATCCGCTTTATGCTGGAGCCGGAGCCCGGGGAGCGGTTTATCGCGATGGAAAAAGCCATTGCTTGCGGCAATGAACTTTTGTCCTCTTAGGTTTTTTGCCAAGGAGGAAACCCGCCAGGCCCGGAAGGGAGCAACGGTGGCTTTGGCAGGAAATGCTTTGAGGGAAGCGAAAGGAAGCACAGGCAGTGAAAAACTTTTTCCAACGCAGTAAATCCATTTCCGGGCGAGCCCACACTTGCGCTTCTCCCTAAAAATCAGCCTTTCTTTCTCTGCGCCTGTTCTATTGCCTCGCGCTCAAGAACTGCCAAAGCATGTTGGGCTGTCTTGACCGCATTCCAGCCGACCTCCTGCGCTGAAATCGGCTTTCCACTGTGGATAACGCGCACGTGAATGCTGTGCTTTGTTTTCGCACCGCCCTTGTTGTATTCCTTGAAATGCAGCACAAGCTGGAAGTCCTCCTTCAAAACCCTGCGCATCTTGTCGAATGTCTTCTCAAGCGCCTGCTGGACAAGCGCAGAGTCGACTTCATCCAGGTCGGGCAGGCCAATTATCTGGATGTTCCTGTTCCACACGGGTTCATCGCTCATTTCTTTTTCAGCCCCGCAGCAAGCTCCCTGATTGCCTTCTCCGGGTCGGCTGCCTTTATGATTCCGCTCGCGACAAACAAGCCGACTGTTCCAAGCTCGACTGCTTTTTCAGCGTCGGCCCTCACTTTTACTCCGGCACCCGTAACAACGCCTATTTCAGGGGCGATTTGCTTTATTGCATCCACGGTTCCGGTAATCAGCTCAGGCCTTGCAGTGCTGACGCTGATGTCGCCGCCAATCAGCTCCGGCGGCTCTACCGCAATGAAATCCGGCTTTACCGCAAAAGCGGCTATTTCTTTCGCCCTCGCAAGAGTTTCAGCACAAGCCATGACAAGCAAGCCGTTCTTTTTCGCCTTTTCAATCGCCTTCTGCAAAAAGGCGTTGTCCCGTTTGTTTTCCGCGTGGTTCAAAACAGTCCCTACGGCGCCCGCCTCCTTGACTGCCTGCGGCAGTATATGCCCGGTATTGCTGCCGAAATCAATCGGGTCGATATGCTGGGCAAAAACAGGCAGCTTAACAGCGCCCACGATAGTGCGCATGTCGACGGCCTGCACAACAAGCACAATAGTTGCTTTCTCTTGTTTTGCGGCGGCCTCGGCTTTTTTTGCAAGCGCCATGGCATTCTTGCCTGTAGCCTCGGCATAGGTCTTGAAGTTAATGAACAATACTGGCAATTTCAGTTCCATAAAAAATGCCTTCCCAAAGGGACTGGATGCAACCCCTGCCTAAGTCAATGAAAAATTCCGCTTTATTCATTTAGTGGAAGGGAACAATTTAAATTTCATTGCCTGCAGATTTTTAAATCGGGAGTTAGCTTGTCTAAAAATACTGGCACAGCGGGCAGGCTGCCGAATGAAACAGGCACTGCGGCAGAGGGCGCCGGCACGCTTGTCGCAAAAGCGCGGGTTTTTGCTGAAAAAGAATTCGGCAGGCTCGGCGGCAGGGGCGAACAAATACTAAAGCACGGCGAGCGCACGGCGGAAAGCCTTGCATCGCAGGGGTTCGACGACACCACAGTAATAGCCGCAATTCTGCACGACATAATAGCGGACGCCGGAACGCCCCCCGAAAAAATAGCGGGAAAATTCGGGGAAGAGGCTATGAACATAATCGAGGAGCACGCAAAAATAATCGAGATTGAGGAAAGGAACGCTGGCAAAATAAGCCCCCAGCTGCTTTCCCAGGTAATTCTTGCGACTGCAAAAGACATAAGGGCGATTTTCCTGACTGTCGCGGCAAAACTCGACAGGCTGCAAAACCCGTTTGACACCCCCAAAGAAAGGCTTGCGGCAATAGCGCAGATTGTGATGGATGTCTACGCGCCTGTCTGCCACAAGCTCGGGCTGTACGAGTTAAAGGCCGAGCTTGAAGACGCATGCTTCAGGGTAATACAGCTGGACGCCTATGAAAAAGTCGCGCGGCTTGCCGGAAAAACCAGGGAGGAGATGAAGGAACTGGTTCGGCAGGCCGTAAAAGAGCTTGAGTTCCTGCTTAAAAAAGAGGGGATAAAGGCGACAGTGCAGGGCAGGGCGAAGAATTTTTTCACGATAAACAAAAAAATGGCCGAGCAGGACAGGCCGTTCAGCGACATTTTTGACCTCCTCGGCGCCAGGATAATATGCGACACCATAAAAGAATGCTACGAGGCGCTCGGCGTGGTGCATGCGAAATACAAGATAGTGCCTGCGCGCTTCACTGATTACATAGCGAACCCGAAAGAAAACAATTACCGGAGCATCCATACTGCCGTGGAATGGAACGGCGGCATGCCGCTTGAAGTGCAGATCAGGACCTGGGAGATGCACTACGAATGCGAAACAGGTCTTGCCGCGCACTGGCTGTACAAGAACTACGCGGAAGACAGGATTTTTGACAAAAAGCTGAGCTGGGCCAAACAGATTGTGCAATGGCAGAGGACTGCCCCCGATGGCAAGGACTTCATGCAAAGCCTGCGGCTGGATTTCGGGCAGAACAAAATTTTCACCTTCACGCCGAAACAGGACGTGATAATACTGCCTGAAAAAAGCACGCCTGTGGATTTCGCTTTCGCGGTCCACAGCGAACTCGGGCACAAGTGCAAACAGGCGAAGGTCAACGGCAAAATAGTGCCCTTGGACACAAAACTGCAGAACACCGACGTGGTCGAAATAATCACCAGCAAAAAGCCGGAGACAAAAAGGCTGTGGCTCTCCTTCGTGCGCTCGAGCAAGGCGATGGTGAAAATAAGGCAGAAGCTCGGCATTGTTTTTTCAAGGGCATCCGCTGAAAAGACGCCCGGGGCACAGCTGACGACCAGCGACAAGAAAATAAGGATAGCGAGCTGCTGCAACCCGCTGCCGGGGGAAGAGATCGCGGGCGTCAGGACAACGAAAAGGAAAATAAGCGTGCACAGGGCTGACTGCAGGAATGTCGTCTGCGTGGAAAAAGAAAAGCGCGTCGCTGTTGCATGGGACAGTATAGGCACAGCCTACAACGCGGAAATAAAAGTGACCGCAAAAGACAGCCCGGGGCTGCTGCCTTCGATACTTAAAACAATGAGCGAAAGCGGCGTTACCATTAACAGCACAAACGCGAAAGTAAGCCCGAACAACATCGTGACATGCTTCTTCAAAATAAGGGTTGGCAACGCGAAACAGTTTGACACGCTGCTTGGAAAGATACGGGCGCAGCCGGGCGTTTTCGGCGCGCAGAGGGTTTGAATGCGGGCGTGAGGGCGGCTCTTTCAGAGAACGCGAGCGCGCACGGGATTGCGCTGTTTCGGGCAAAGGTATATTAACAAGAAAGAAAAATAATAAATCAGGAAAACGAAAAACAGGGATATTGGCATGGAGAGGATAAAAACAGGTATTTTTGGGCTGGACGAGCTGACAGAGGGCGGCTTCCCCGCAGGAAGAAGCGTCCTTGTGAGCGGCGCATGCGGAACAGGAAAAACAATCTTCAGCATGCAGTACATCTACAAAGGCGCGAAGGACTACAACGAGCCGGGCGTGTATGTAACGCTTGATGAAAGGCCCGACCTCATCAGAGAGGACGTAATGCGCTTTGGTTGGGATTTGAAAAAGCTCGAGGACAAAAACCTGATAAACATTGTTGACGGCAGCATAGCAAAGCTCGGGATGCCGAGCGAAGAGGAATTCAGCCTGCCCGTGACAGGATACGATGTCGACAAACTGCTGCTTGAAATAATGCGCGTTATAAAAAGAATCGACGCGAAGAGGGCTGTAATCGACAGCATTCCCGCGCTCGGGTTCAACTTCGAGAACAGCAACGAGGTAAGGAAGGCAATACTAAAAGTCAGCTACATGCTGATGAGATGCGGGGTAACAAGCATACTCGTTTCGGAGATACAGGAAGGAGTAAACAAGTTCGGCAAATACGGCGTTGAAGAATACGTTGTAGACGGCGTGATAGTCCTGCACTACATGGGCGTTGGCACACAGAGTAACAGGACGCTGCACATCAGGAAAATGCGGGCAACCAAGCACAGCGAAGACCTGCACCCCATGGAAATAATGAACCAGGGAATAAAAATACACAAAATAGAGGAAGAATACAACGAGGTTTAAGCCGGCAAAATCCTCTTTCTAAAGCAACACCCGCAAAAGCAACCGCTTGTTAGGCGGCGGCTTCCTTTATTCTCTCAGAACACTTTTCCTTGCCGAAAGCAAGGATTAGGTTGCCGACCTTTGGACCGCTCTCTTTCCCAAGCAAAACAAGGTAAAGCGATTGAAAAAGCTTGACCGGCGGGATATGGCTTTGCTTTGCGGACTCAAAAACAAGATCCTGGATTCCGTCCAGAGTGCTCTGTTTCGGCAGGCCCGCAACAATCAGCCTGAAAGCGGATTTAGCCTCAGGCATTATTTTTGATTTTACGCTTTCGTCAAGAGCGCTCAAAAAACTTATTTTCATCTCAGGAGGCGCAAAAACGCGCGCCCAAGAATCAGCGAGCAGTAGCTGCCGCTGCAAAGACTTCTTGTCCGAAACCGACAGCGAACCGGAAACATGTCCGGTTTGCTTCAGCAAGGCGGCAATTTCGGCAAACCTTTCGTTTGGGGGCATTATCTGGACTAGCTGGCACGCAAAAGAAAAAGGCAGCCTGAACGGCCTGCTTTTTGGCGGACCGCCAACCATTGAAATAGTGTACCACTCCTTTATTTTTGCCCCGACCTTTTCGTTTTCAGCCTGCTCTTCGCCGTAATAAATCCTTTCAGCCCTTTCAAAACGCTCGTTCAGAAGAATAAAACTATTGTCCGAAAGGCTGAAGTTTATCGCGGTATTCGGCTTGTAAGAGAAGAACAAAAACCTGAACAACTCTGGCGGGGCTACCTTAAGCCAGTCATTTAGGGTAAAGAGGTTGCCCTTGCTGCCGGACATTTTTGCGCCCTTCAATTGGAGGAACTCAGTTGGAATCATATAAGGCGGTTTTTTCTTGAAAACCCCTAGCATCAGCGCCCTGCCGACATCAACACTGCCGCCCTTGCTGAAATGGTCCTTGCCGCCGCTCTCAAAAGCAACGTTGTTCACAATCCAGTTCGCAACCCAGTGCACCCTCCAATGCAATTTTGCGTTGCCACCCATCGGTGAAACGCTGCCGGTGTACCCGCACTCCTTGCAGTTGTAGGAAACTTTTTTACAGCCCCACGAAAGCGCTTCCGTGAACATTGTTTTTTTGCACTGCTCGCAAACAATGACAATTGGCAGAAAGCCGAGCGGCTTGTCGGCTCCGGCAACACTGTTCCATGTTTCGACAATCTGCCTGCTGTGGTCGAGCGAAAATTTTATCAAATCGTCGCGCTCGCCACTCTTGTAGCTTTCGAAAGCAGAAACGAACTTGACGTCGATTCCGAATTCTCCGACGGCTTCGGCAACATCGGAAGTGAAATAATCCGCCCAGGTTTTATGCCCCTTAAAAGGGGATTCCGCAAAAACATACGGCACTCCAATAAACTCTTTTTCACGCTCTTTCGGCACTGGAATGCCAGCGGGAATCTTGTCTATCGGGTCGAAATCGTCGACAACAAGAATCTGCTTTGCCTTCAAGCCGGCTTCACGCAGCTTAAGAAATACCGCGTGCGGGGTGAAAAGCTCGGGTCTCGCATTGCCTATGTGAAAATAACCGCTGGGGCTCCAGCCGCCCTCACAGACATACTTTTTCCTTTTCTCAGCCGCAAGCTCTTCAGCAACCTTCTCAGCCCAAAAAAACTGCCCCTCAGTCATACAAACTCATAATACCCTAAAAGAATTATTAAAGGCTTCAGTGTCGACGGAGCCGGCGCGGGAAATTAAAATAGAACCAGCTGATAAAATCGGATTGGCTGC
The DNA here is from genome assembly GCA_026396975.1 of Candidatus Iainarchaeum sp. Classification (GTDB taxonomy): domain Archaea; phylum Iainarchaeota; class Iainarchaeia; order Iainarchaeales; genus JAPLVT01. Next base: position 3,576 of record JAPLVT010000061.1, on the reverse strand, counting down.
TGCCACGTCAGCAGCCAACGACCGAAAAAGTCAACCCGGCTTTTCCTCTTGCTTGCGGCTCTTCTTAAGGTCCTTAAAAATATTCAGCCGTTGCCCAAGCGGCTTTTTCGGCTGCGCGGCTGCAAGCGGCGCAACGCCGCCATGCCCAGCTTTTTTCTTTTTTAACGCGAAAAAAACAAGGACCGCAAGCACTATCACAACCGCGGCCAGCGCGAACCAGAGGACCGGGCCGTCCAGGCCAAGGGAAATGCCCGCGGTGACAGTGCCCGGCGGAAGCATTACGGGCGGCGCAACGAACTTGTTTATGACATTGCCCGAAATAAGCTGGTCTGCCTGCTGCTCACTCAGGTCTTTTTTCAGCGCGTAGGAAAAGCTCTTTTTCTTGAACTGCTCTTTGGTCAGCACAAAGCTAAGCGTCGGGTCGTCGCTCAAAACAGCGAACTGGAAATCGCTGCCAAGCTCGCTTGCATACTCCGCGAACTGCTTTGGCACGACCTCAATGACCTGCAGCACGACCTCATCCTGGTTCTTGTCCATTATTATGTTTGCGTCAATGGAAAAGGAAACAGTCACAACAGCCTTGTAGTATGTGGCATTGTCATCAACTACTTTCAGGACCTGCAAATCGCGCTTGGGCTCAAGCCGGTCTATCAGCTTTTTAGCCTCGTTGGCAACAGCACCGCCGTAGCCAGCAGCGCCAAGCAGCACTGCGGTCTGCTCCTTGTTGAAAATGAAATTCCCCGACTTGTAATTGCTGACCGCAACAGCCGACTGGGCTTCATTGTAAAGCGAGATCGCGTTTGCAATCAAGAGTTTTGCCTTGGTGACGTCCTGCTGGCTGCCGCCCGCAAGGCTGTTTGCCCCTGCGAGATTGGCGTCTGCCTGCAGCAGCAGCGCATCAACTGTTGCCGAACTAATCGCTTTCGCGGAGAGCGATTCCCTGAAAGCAACAGCTTTTGCCTTGCTTTCATCAGCCTCCGCAAAAGCGGCGTTAACATCAACGGCCTCGCTGAAAGCGTTCGCAACAACAACAGTGTGCGTCCTTTCAAAGCTGTTGCCAGCATTGTCGACTACAACAACTTTCAGCTCCAGGGAGCTGTTGGGCGTGCCAAAAGAATCCCAGTCAAACTGGAAAATATTTCCATCCTTCTTCGAGCCGCCGCCCAATAAGCGCCACTGGCCCGCATCTTCTATAAAAAAGTTCACTTCCTTTATGCCCGCGTCAAACTCTCCGGTGTCAAAAGCATCAACCTGGAGAGGCGCTGTCTCGGCAACCTTTTCGTTGTACTTCGGGGCGACAAACTTCGCTGTCGGCGGGGTAATATCATAGACAAAGCGCTGCTGCTCATCGCAGTTGTCGCCGAAAAGCTCTTTTGCCAGCAGCGTGAAGTCTATATAGCCCTGCCTCAGCCCGCTTAAATCAAAGTTGCTGTCCCAGTTTTTGAAGGGCTCTTTCTCGCTGAAAAAAACCTTGGTGGTGCCGTCGGGAAGCAGGGCGCTGAGACCACCATGGTAAATGTTGTCGAGGCTGCTAATGCTTAACAAAAGGCTTTTCTTGTCGCTTGAGTATGCGACATCAAAAGAAATCCCCAAATCGCACTTTGCGACAGTCTGGGCGACAGCCTCCCTGCTCGTGGAACCAGGGTTACCCGCTTTGTCAACTGCCCTAACTTTATAGTGGTAAGTGACACTCTGTTCCAATCCATTTGAATCAGTATAAGTAGTGCCAGATATAGTCGCTAGTTTTATCGCACCTGGATCCCTGATGGTGAAATTCATCCAGCCGCTCCTGTAAATCTCATAGCCGTCAACTCCGCTTCCGGCGTCCTCGACAGCCGGCCAGCTGAGAGAAATGCTGCCATCCGGCTGCGCAATGGCGGTTATCTCGGGCGTGCCGGGGTCGGTCCAGTCCTTTTTTATTTCGTACTGCGCAACAGCGCTTTCACCACCAGCCCCCCTTGCCTTTATCCTGAAATAAAATATGCCCTCCGGCCCCGCTGGCAAACTAATCTTAGTACCACTGATGCAGGTGTTTGGGTTTACGGTTGGGGATGCGTCAAGAGCATAGCAATAGTCTGAGGCCCCTTCCACAGCGTTCCAAGTTAAGTCTATTTTCTCCTTGTTGTTAGTCCATGTTCCCTGCGGGTGAGAAACACTATGCACAGTTGGCGCATCCAACGCAAAAAAGCACGGCAGGAAAAGAAGCAACGCAAGAAAAACAAGCGTTTTTCGGAACAAAAGCATAGCAGTAGATTGTTTAGAAATAAATTTAAAGGATTGGTTGATGGCGCGAAGCAGAAAACACCTAAATGAAAAGCGCTGCAAATAAAAACAAAAATTCAATCAATCCTGATTTCACCGCTTTTGATGCCCGAAAAAAATTCAACCGAGCTTGACCTCGCCGCTCTTCACCTTGCGGAAAAATATTTTTAGGTTGCTTGTGATATTGCGCGGCAGCGCGCCAACCGGAAACCACGCGAACCCGCTCGTCTTATGCGGCTCAATCACGCGCGGAGCTCCGCGCACAATTTTTGCCTCAAGAACAGGGTTGCACCAGTGCTGCTTTTCATCAGGGATAATGTGGTCAATTACCGCAAGCAGGCGCAGCGGCTTTACAGTAATTCCAAATTCTTCCTTCGCCTCGCGCACCGCGCACTGCTCGAGCGTTTCTCCGAACTCAAGCGCGCCCCCGGGAAAAGTCCACTTGCCAGCCTCATTCCTTGCATTTTTTGTACGTAGGCCGAGCAGCACCTCGCCCTTTTTGTTGCGCACCATCACGCCTACGCCGACTCCAATGAAATCAACGCCGGGGTTAGGTTCAGCCAACAAAAACCACCTTAAAAAAGAAAAATGGGGTTGGGGGGATTTGAACCCCCGACACACCGGTTGCTGCGATGGAACTTCAGCCGATTGCTCTCCCAGGCTGAGCTACAACCCCGCGCAAATGAATTTCTTTCAGGGCAAGTTTTTTAATTGAATTCGCAAAGCGAATTCCTTCTTTTGCGAAGCAAAAGACTTTCTTTCACGAGGCTTTCTTTCTTCAGAAAGAAAGGCTCAGCGAGCCCAGTGGGATTTGGACCCACGACACCTTGATTAAGAGTCAAGTGCTCTACCAGACTGAGCTATGGGCCCATTTGGTTGCAATAATATCTTGGAGGACGCCTTTTTTAAGTTTTCCTAAATTATGGCCTTTGGTCACTATAGAATGCACAAAACCAATTTTTTCTGAGAACAGTATAAGATTATTTACGCCCCCGTTGACTCTAATAATATGTACGTTTGACCCCCGACAATACCCTTTACTACAGGGCAGCCCTAGTGCGCGATGCATTTCAATCAAATCATCAATCATCCGTTTACTTTTTGAAAACCAACTTAGAACTCCCTTGCGGGATATGCTGCCTTCATCATCCCAAAAAGATTGCAAAAAATTGCGCTTTAATTCCGGCGGGCCGTTTTTAATTTGAACAGGCACGCCGATATCATCGCTTGTGCTAAAAGAACCGGAGAATTGTTTAACAAATTTCCACGCCCGCTTGGACATAAAGCAAACCTCATGCCAATAAACATTTTTCC
>JAPLVT010000045.1 GCA_026396975.1 Candidatus Iainarchaeum sp. | reverse complement strand
TGAGGGGTCATAGCATAACCTGGCAGTGCGACTGGCTCCAGACGGCCTTTCTTTAAAAAAGAAAGCCCGGGGAAAGAAAGCCGCTTTTTTGCGGCTCTGGGAAACCAGTTGGTCAGGGTTCAAATCCCTGTGACCCCATTCTGCCCTTTCTTTTTCTTTTACGAAAAGAAAAAGAAAGTGTAAGTTGCCCAAAGAAAAAGAAAAACTGCGGGTTGCCCAAAGAAAAAGAAAAACTGCGGGTTGCCCAAAGAAAAAGAAAAACTGCGGGTTGCCCAAAAAGAAAGAAAAACGGGTGGTGCCCAAAGAAAAATTGGAAAGTTGCCCAAAAAAGAAAAAACGTGAACTTCAAATGGACATCAAAAAACAAATTTCTTCGTCTTCCGTCGGTTCGATGGTTCCTATTCACCGGACTCTCGAAGGCGCTGTTGACCCAATCGAGTTCTTTTCACTGCTCTCGGATGGCGGCAAAAAAGAAAACTGCATTTTGCTGGAAAGCGCGGACATTGTGAAAAAGTATGGGGAAAAGAGCATTGGCTGCTGCAGCCCCTGCCTGAAGGTTTCGGGCAAAGAAAAAGAATTTGAAATTCTTGCCCTGAATGAAACAGGCGGGAGATTCCTCCGCTTTGTGGAAAAGGATTTTGATTTCTGTTCCAACCTAAAAATAAAAGAAAATTCAATTTTGGGAAAGGTTGAGAGAACTGGCGTAGTGGTTTCCGAAGAAGAAAGGTTGCTGTTGAAGACACAAGCTGATGTGTTGAGGGTTCTTGCGTTTAAGTTCAAGCAATCCGCTTCTCCCTTTCCGGTTGCGGGCGGCTTGTTCGGCGCGATTTCCTACGATTTCATCGACCAGTTCGAGCTGCTGCCCAAAAGCAAAAAGGACGCGGTTGGGGACGCTGATTTTGAAATGCTTTTTTGCGATAACCTGTTTTTGATTGACCATAAGGAAAAGAAAACAGCATTCATTGCGAACGCGCTGCTAACCGGCGAGGGCGACGAAAAAGAGGCTGAAAGGTGCGAGCGTGTTTTGGGTGATTACTCCGCGGCGTTTGACAAAATCAACAATAAGAAAAGCAAAAGGGAAATTTTCTCGGGTGGCGAAACAAGAAACCAAAAAATTTTCCCCAAAATTTCTTCCGACACTTCAAAGGAAGAGTTTGTTGAGATAGTGCAAAAATGCAAACGGCACATTGTTGCGGGCGATGTTTTCCAGATAGTGCCGAGCAGGACAACAATAGTGGAAACAAGCGCCCTGCCATTGGCGATTTACAAGCAATTGCGCGAACTGAATCCAAGCCCGTACATGTTCTACTTTAATACAGCGCAGGGCGCGCTTTTCGGCAGCAGCCCGGAAACATTCCTGAAAGTGGAGGGAAAAGACCGCGAAAAAATTGTTGAAATCCGGCCTATTGCTGGAACAAAGCCGCGCGGGCTTGTGAATGGAAAAATCGACATGGATCTGGACAGCAGGATGGAAAACGAGCTGCGCTCGGACGAAAAAGAGCTGGCCGAGCACACAATGCTGGTCGACCTTGCGAGAAACGATGTCGCGCGCGTGAGCGTTCCAGGAACGCGCTTTGTCGACAGGCCGCACTATGTGGAAAAATACAGCCATGTAATGCACTTAGTGAGCAATGTCAGCGGAACTCTGAAACCCGGCCTTGATGCTTTGCATGCTTACCTCGCGAGCATGAACATGGGAACTCTTACGGGAGCGCCGAAAGTGAAGGCAATGGAACTATTGCGCGCGCTGGAGAAAACAAAAAGGGGCTATTATGGCGGCGCGATCGGGTATTTGACGCTGAAAGGGGATTTTGACAGCGCAATTGTGATTAGAAGTGTTAGGATGAAGGGAAAAAATGCTTTTGTGAGAGCGGGCGCGGGAGTTGTCTTTGACAGCGTGCCCGAGAAGCGAGAAAAGAGGCTGCAAGGTCGTGGTTTACAGGAACAACACGCCGATGGAAAAAATTCACGCGGTTGTTGCTGAGCTGATGCCGCGGCTGATAGTGATCAGCCCGGGGTCGAGCGCACCGCGGGATGCAGGCATCTGCATTGAACTGATCAAAAAGTACAAGGGCATCCTGCCCATTTTTGGGGTTTGCCTCGGGCACCAGTGCATTATAGAGGCGTTCGGCGGCGTGGTTGCAGGCGCAAAAGAGATTGTTCACGGAAAGCCCGACAAGATAAAGCACGACGGCAAAAAGATTTTTGCAGGGCTGGAGAATCCTTTCCAGGCGGGAAGATACCATTCGCTGGCGGGCAAGAAAATCCCGGAGTGCCTTGAGGTGACCGCGAGGAGCAGGGATGAGGAAGTAATGGGCGTCAGGCACCGCGATTACTTTATTGAGGGAGTGCAGTTCCACCCCGAAAGCATTTTAACCGCGGAAGGCGGAAAAATAATAGCGAATCTGATAAAAATGTGCGGCGGGGTGCGCGAAGAATAAGGCAGGGAAAAAGAAGGGAAATTATGGTTAGCGGGAAAGTTATGGGCATTGAAGAAGCAAGCGAGCGCGTTTCGGCTGGAAATGATTTAACGCGCGCGGAAACGCGCGAGCTTTTCGACGAAATAATGCGGGGAAAAGTGCCAACGGAACCGCTTGCGGCTTTCCTAAAGGCGCTGGCGGAAAAAGGCGAAAGCATCGAGGAAATAATAGGCGCTGCGGAAAGCATGCGCGCGGTGGTTGCTTGCGTTAAGCCGAAGGTTAAGGGCGATTTGCTTGACATTGTTGGAACAGGCGGAGACAAAAAGAATTCTTTCAATGTGAGCACTTGCGCGGCTTTCGTTGCTGCGGGCGCAGGATGCATTGTGGCAAAGCATGGTAACCGCTCTGTGAGCAGCAAGTGCGGGGCTGCTGACGTGCTTGAGAAGCTGGGCGTGAAGATTGATTTGCCTCCTGAGAAGAACGCCGAACTGCTGGAGAAGATTGGGATTGCTTTCTTGTTCGCGCCGTGCCACCATCCAGCGATGAGGCACGCGATGCCTGCGCGCAAAATGCTTGGCACGCGCACTATTTTCAATATTCTTGGGCCTCTAACTAATCCTGCGGGCGCGCAGACTTACTTGCTCGGTGTTTTTGACCTTTCGCTTGCCGAAAAGCTCGCTTCTGCCCTGGCAAAGCTGAGAATAAGGCGCGCGCTTGTCGTGCACGGCAGAGACGGTTTTGACGAGATTTCGCTTTGCGCGCCGACGGCTGTTTTTGATGTTGCGGGCGGAAAAGTTGGAAAGTATGAGATTGCCCCCGAGAAATTCGGATTAAAGAATTGTGCTGAGGCTGAATTAGGGGTTGCCGGCGCCGAGGAAAGCGCTGAGGCGATAAAGAATATTCTTTGCGGAAAGGAAAAAGGCGCGAAGATGGACATTGTGCTGATAAACGCCGGCGCGGCGATTTATGCCAATGGCATGGCTGAGAGCATTGCGGAAGGGATTGAATTGGCGCGGAAGAGCATTGAAAGCGGCGCGGCAATGGAAAAACTGAAGGCGCTTGTGGAGTTGAGCAATGCATGACAACAGGGGTTCTCGGGGAAATTCTGGAGCACAAGAAAAAAGAGGTAGCGGAGCGTAAAAAGCGCGTTCCTGTAAAAGAACTGTTGGGGCATCTGAACGATTCTGAGCTGCGGGACTTTAAGGGCGCGATCTCCGGGAGAAATAAACTTGCATTGATTGCGGAAATAAAAAGGGCTTCTCCGAGCGAAGGGGTTATTAGAAAGGATTTTGATTTGGAGAAAATTGTTGATGATTACAACTTTCACGCGCGGGCGATAAGCGTTCTAACCGATGAAAAATTCTTCCAGGGAAAAATTGAGTATTTGCGCGAAGTGAAAAAACTTACTAAACTTCCCGTGCTTTGCAAGGATTTCATTATTGACAAGTACCAGTTGTTTGAGGCGCGGGCGAACGGCGCGGACGCCGTGCTGCTCATTGGGCTTGCTGCGCCGAAAGAAAAGCTGCGGGCGCTTTACAAGGCGGCTTCGGCGCTCGGAATGCAGTGTTTGGTTGAAGCGCATTGCCCCGCGGATTTGCGAAAAGTGCTTTCAATAAAGCCGAGCATTGTGGGCATTAACAACAGGGATTTGCACTCGATGAAAGTGGATTTGGGCATGACTGCAAAGCTGGTGGGCGGGATTCCGAAAGGAACAGTTGTTGTGGGTGAAAGCGGCTACAATTCAAAAAAAGAGATTGACGCCGTGCGCGGGAAGGTTGACGCTGTGCTCGTTGGAAGCGCTTTCATGAAGGCGCAGGACATTGAAGCGAAGATTGTGCAGATGGGTTTTTGAATTGCGTTTAATGGCAAAAGAAAGCATTGGTTTTTGGTGTAAGTATGGCGAAAGTGAAAATCTGCAGCATTACGAATGCCGAGGACGGCAGGCTCGCGGCAGAACTTGGCGCTGACTTTCTGGGTTTTGTGGTTGAAATAGAAAGCAGCGAGCGCTCGCTTGAAATAAAAGAGGCGAAGCATTTGATAGAGCAGTTGAAGGGAAGGGCGAAAACAGTGCTGCTGACAGATCTGCTGAAGGGGCGCGAGGTAGTGGGATTGTGCTCTGTGGTAAGGCCTGATGCAGTGCAGCTTGTTAATGACATTCCTTACGACGAGGTTTTCCTCTTAAAGCACTTAATGCCGCAGCTGAAAATATTCAAAACAATCCACGTGCTGGACAAGAGCGCGCTGCTCAAAGCGAAGCACTACGAAAAATTCGTGGACTACTTCATTCTGGACAGCAAGTTAGGAAAAAAACTCGGCGGAACAGGAAAAAAAGCGAATTGGGCTGTTTGCGCGCAGATTGTGAAGCAGAGCTCAAGGCCTGTTTTTCTTGCCGGCGGGCTGAAAGCGGAGAATGTGGCTGAAGCGATCCGCAAAGTAAAGCCGTTTGGAGTGGACGTCAGCGGCGGAGTGAAAATGCAAAGCAATAAAAGGAAAATCGACAAAGATAAATTGCGCAAGTTTATTGAGGCGGCGAAAAAAGCATGAGCAGGCACCAGTTCGGAAAATACGGCGGAGAATTCGTGCCGGAAACACTCATGCCCGCGCTAAAAGAGCTGCAGGCAGCGTTCGCGCGCTGCAAAAAAGACAAAAAATTCAACAGGGAGCTGAACAATCTTCTTTGCGAGTACGCGGGAAGGCCGACGCCGCTTACTTTTTCAGAGAACCTGAGCAAGAAACTCGGCTGCAAGGTATATTTGAAGCGCGAGGATTTGCTGCACAGCGGCGCGCACAAAATAAACAACGCCTTGGGGCAGGCATTGCTCGCGAAATACATGGGAAAAGAAAGGATTATCGCGGAAACAGGCGCTGGACAGCACGGGACTGCCGCGGCGGTTGCAGCTGCAAAGCTTGGAATGAAATGCGACATTTACATGGGAGAAGTTGACATTGAAAGGCAGAAGCCGAACGTTCACAGGATGCGCTTGTGCGGCGCGCGCGTTATTCCAGTAGCGAGCGGAAGCAAAACGCTGAAAGATGCGATCAACGAGTGCCTGAGAGACTGGACTGCGAGCTGCGAGAGCACGCACTACCTGCTTGGAAGTGTACTGGGGCCGCATCCTTACCCTAGCATGGTGGCGCACTTTCAGAGTATTATTGGAAAAGAAGCGCGGAAACAGATTCTCGCGCGGGAAGGAAGGCTTCCCCTGGCAGTGATTGCGTGCGTTGGCGGCGGCAGCAATGCGATAGGCATATTCAAGGGATTCCTCAAGGACAAGAATGTTGAATTGATTGGAGTAGAAGCCGGCGGAATGGGAATTGAAAGCGGAAAGCACGCCGCGCGCTTTGCCGACAAGCGCTTGGGTCGCTTGGGCGTGCTGCACGGGACAATGACATATGTGCTGCAGGACAAATTCGGGCAGATTTTCAATACCCACAGCGTTAGCGCCGGGCTTGATTACAGCGCGGTTGGCCCAGAGCATTGCCTGCTTAGGGATCTGGGAAGGGCGAAATATGCGTATGCGACTGACAAGGAAGCGCTGCAGGCGTTCAAAATGCTCAGCGAGGAAGAGGGAATTATTCCCGCTCTCGAGAGCGCGCATGCAGTGGCGTACCTGCTGAAATTCGCGCGCAAGTGCAAGAAGAATGATATTGTGCTATTGAATTTGAGCGGGCGCGGTGACAAGGATTTTGATACCGCGATGAAGGAACTGGAGATGGAAAAATGAGCAGGTTTGTGGAAAGGTTTGCGGAATTGCGGAAGCGGAAGGAAGGGGCTTTCATTCCGTTTGTGGTGCTTGGAGATCCGGACGAGCAAACAAGCCTGCGGATAGTGAAGGCGCTGATTGATGGCGGCGCTGACGCCCTCGAGCTTGGATTTGCTTTCAG
>JAPLVT010000110.1 GCA_026396975.1 Candidatus Iainarchaeum sp. | reverse complement strand
GTTTACCAGGCCTTCGCGGGAAAACAATTGGGGGGTATTACGGAAGACGATTTGTTCAGTGCGATTGAAAAACACTGCAACGACGGCGTTGATTTCATTACTGTGCATGCAGGGGTTACACGCAGCGCTCTTCCGCTCGCGCGCAAGCGCCTCGCGGGCGTTGTGAGCAGGGGCGGCAGCCTGCTGCTGCGCTGGATTGTCTGCAACGGAAAAGAGAATCCCTTGTTTAAAAATTTTGATTATGTTCTGGAGATTGCAAAAGAATTGGATGTTACCTTGAGCTTAGGCGACGGCCTGCGCCCAGGCTGCCTAAAGGACTCTACAGATGCCGCGCAGCTACAGGAGCTTCGCTTGCTCGCAAAGCTGGCTCAGCAGGCGAAGCGTGCGGGCGTTCAGGTCATGATAGAGGGGCCGGGGCATGTTCCGCTGGACCAGATTGAGCGAAACGTCAGGCTGCAGAAAAAATTGTGCGGCGGCGCTCCTTTTTATGTTCTTGGCCCGCTTGTTACTGATATCGCTCCGGGCTATGACCATATCACAGGCGCCATCGGAGGTGCTCTTGCGGCTTATTACGGTGCCGACTTTTTGTGCTATGTAACCCCCAGTGAACACCTTGGCCTTCCGAGCGTGCAGGACGTGAAGGAAGGTGTTATTGCTTCGCGCATTGCCGCTCACGCAGCGGATATTGCGAAAGGGCTTAAGGGTGCGCGGCAGTGGGACGATAAGATGTCTTTTTACAGGAAAAAACTGAACTGGAAAAAAATGTTTGAATTGGCAATCGACAGGGAAAAAGCTGCCGCGTACAGGAAAAAGGCGCACTTCAAGGGAAAGGAATGCACAATGTGCGGGGAATTCTGCGCGATGAAAGGAATTTGAGGTATTGGCATGGCAAAACTGCGTAGCATCGGCGAGTTCGGCCTGATTCAGATGGTAAAGCGAAAGCCGCGCAACAGGAATGTGCTTGTTGGAATCGGCGATGACGCTGCGGTTGTGCGATTTGGCGGAAAAAAGCTGGTCTGGACAATCGACATGCTTGTGCAAGACGACCATTTTTCCCTAAAATGGAGCACTCCGAAGCAGATTGGCATAAAGCTGATGGAGGTCAACGTGAGCGATATCGGCGCGATGAACGCAAAGCCGCTTTACGCGTTGATAAGCATCTGCCTCACAAAAGACACAAGCGTTGGGTTCGTGAAAGGATTGTATGAAGGGATTTACAGCATTGCGCGGAAGTACGGCATTGACGTTATCGGCGGAGACACCACCTGCGGTGAAAAAATAGTTCTTGATGTTACAATGATCGGCGAGCCCGCGGGAAAATTGTGCCTGCGCAGCAGCGCGAAAAAAGGAGATTGCATTTTTGTCTCGGGCAAAATAGGTGACAGCACAGCGGGCCTGGAATTGCTGCGGCACAATGTAAAGGGCTTTGCCAGGATTAAGAAAGAGCACCTGCAGCCGACAGCCGAGCTGCGCAAAGCGCTTGCAATTGGGAAAATCGCCAACTCAATGGAGGATGTCAGCGACGGCCTTGCAAGCGAAGTGCGCAACATCTGCAACGAGAGCAAGTGCGGCGCTGAGATTTTCGTTGACAAAGTGCCGATTGCTCCAGATGTTAAGAAAGCCGCCGCGCTTCTTGGAAAAAGCGCCTTGGATTGGGCTTTGTTCGGCGGCGAGGACTTT
>JAPLVT010000140.1 GCA_026396975.1 Candidatus Iainarchaeum sp. | reverse complement strand
TCCGCGGGATTGCCGCTCGTGTGCGCAAGAACTTTGGCAACAGCCTCGTATTCCATTAGCTGGATTCCGAAAAACTGGCTGTAGGCAAGGAGGGCGATAAGCGCAACTGCAATGGCAAGAACAAGTTCCCTCTTGCACAAGCTTGGCTTCGTTTTTGCTCACCTCTTCTTTCGCTTGAGATAAGGCAGCACTGTGCCCTTGCGCTCTGCTTCGGCAACCAGTTTTTTTGCATAAAAAATTCGCTGCAGAAAGCCAACTAATGAAATTAGCGCGACAAGCAAAAGGCCGATTTCCATTGTTTTCGCGCCGAACAATGTCGGCAAAAAAGCGGACACAAGAACCGCTGCAAGCAGCAGGGCAAGCTTGTCGCCCCTCTCGCCGATTCCAGGCCAGTCCCTGTTGTCCGTGATTATCACCAATGCCACGCGTGGCTTTGCGAAAGAAGCGAGGAAAGAGCAACCGAGAGCCAGTACTGTTGCAAAAGGGAACAAGAAAACAAAGGCGCCGACCAAAATAAAATCAACAACTTTATCGATCACCCCGTCGATATAGCTGCCGAATACAGGTGACTTGTTACTGCGCCTTGCAACAGCCCCATCGACAAAATCTATCAGCACCGCAAGCAGGCCGAAGGGGAAAGCAAGCAAGAAATCGCGCTGGGCTACAAAAAAGGCGAAGATAACGGCCAGCGGAATCGCGAACAGCGAAACCGCAAGCGGGGGCGCGCCGAGCGCAATAAAAGGCGCAGCCAGCACATTAGCCGCCGAATGGCTTTTCCCCCTTAATTTTGAAATCAAACGCGCACCATTCATAAGAAGTCTTTTTGGTAAATAAAACTTACTGACCGCAAAACAGAGGCTCTGCAAGACAAAAGGACCAAAGCACGATATGCAACCTGCAAGCAAGCGCAACCAAAAATGCAGCGCCAACTGGTTGCTGCCCGAAAGCCGCGCGCACGCCCCCCCGATGACACTGGAACCAAAGAAGCCGATTGGATAAAGCAGGCATTCTTAAAAACCACCGGCTAAAGCCGGTGGGATAATTGTGGTTTTTGAGAGACAATAATTCCCCCGTGCCACAGTTTAAAAATTGTGGAATTATTGGATTTAAAAAATAAAAAGCCAGCAAGGCTGGCAGCCCCCAGACTCTTTTTCTTTAATCATAATGCCAAGCCTGTTATTAAAACTGGGGCCTTGACCACTCTATGCCGAATTTTGCGATCGAGGCAAGCCTCAGCCAGAAGAGCTTTGAGAAAGGGTTTTTGTGGAAGCTGCTTCTCATGTAGCAGTATACGTTGCAGCCCTGGCAGAAGGGAAATTTGCCTTCCATCTGCCTGAAACGCGCGGCCTTTTTTGAATTAAACGCATTGAACAGGCCCTTGCTTAAGCTGATTTTTTCCCTGCATTTGTGGTAGCATGGGAGAAGCAGGCAGTTGTCAGGGCTTATCGTGATTGCGTTGCTCGCTGCCCTGCAGACAGGCATTTCAATTTGGTTGCCGCCCTTTTTGGACAGCTCGAGCTGAGCAAGGTCGGCATACACAAACGGCTTTAGCCACTCCCTTGATATTAGGCCGAAGTGCTCTTCGCCAAGGGCTGGGTTGCCAAAGTATGAGAAGCAGACAGCAAGCCTTACCGGCGTCCTTGTTTCCGCGGCAAGACCTGAAATGCGCGGAAGCAGTGGGACATTCTGGTTTGTTGCAACAAAGTGAAGCATGACCTTCTGCCTTTCGGTCTTGGCTGCGGCGAGGGCCTTTTTTGCAACAGGCAGGAAATGCAGGCTTATTCTCATCATGTCAACCTTGCCTTTGAGGGCATGGGCAAGCTTTGGGTAAAGCAGGCCGTTTGTTGTGACTGTTGTGATAAAGCCATGCTGCTTTGCAGCCTGGAGGGCGTCTGAAAGCTCTGGGTACAGCAATGGCTCACCGCCGGTGAAGTCAATGACCTTTACGCCAAGGCGCTTGAGGTCACGCAGGTTTGACTCGATCTGCTTAATGGTCTGCACCTTGGATTCGGGCGCGTGCTTTGGAATGCTGCAGAAGCTGCAGGCCATGTTGCACTCGTAGGTCAGGTAGTAGTTGCAGACTAATGTCATTGCTCAGAACACACCCTTTTAAGGAACCGGTACCTGGCCCGGCCCCACAATCTTTGGTGGCGGCACATAACAAATTACTGCATCCGTGTTTAAAAAAGAGTAATCTGGGCAGAGTGCACTGCTGTAGTCAGACACTGATTAATACAATTCGGACATTTTATGGCTGCCGTTTTTGGCATGCGGGCTGGCACTGCTCGCGCTTTTTGCATGGAAGAGAAAAACGCCTGCCCAAAAATAGGCGGCAAATATTAACCGCCCAATGGCTAACGGCCTAAAAACCCAAACCTTTAAAACCACCCCTATGCATAATTATTTTGGGTAGTGGAAGGCTGGCTAACGCTTCGCCCGCAAGGGTTTTGAAGTGAGGAAAGTCCGCCCACCCAGGCTCGCGACGTTGGAAAGCTACGGCTTTCCGACGCGTCGGAAAACCGCAAGGTTTTCCAACGAACGCAAGTTTTGCAGGGCCTACAAAAGTAACATCCGAGAGGATAGTTCCCCTGAACAGAAACGATACCCGCAAGGGATGAAACGGCGGGGGAACAGTCGCCTCTTCACTGAGGCGCGGGTGCAACGCTTTTAAGCGGCTAAGACGAATGCCAACAGCCCGCTTCGAAAGAAGCGGGGTAACAAAAGGCGGCTTACTCTCAACTGACCACACTTTTTCTTTTTTTACGAAAAAAAGAAAACCT
>JAPLVT010000145.1 GCA_026396975.1 Candidatus Iainarchaeum sp. | reverse complement strand
GAAAAAACTGGATATAACGCTAATTGACACTGAGGAGGTTGCCGCGAGGGCCGTGGAGCTGATGATAAACATGCCCGCGGTGAGCGATCTGGTGAATACCGGAATTGGGCAGTTTGACATTTTTGAGGTTCACGCGGGCGGAACAAAAACCGTGGGCAAAAAGGCTGCGGAAATCCGATGCGATGGATACGCCTGCCTCGCGACATACCGGAACGGCGAGTACAATTTTGACAAGGACCAGAAGATAGAGAAAGACCATACCCTGATAATGCTTACGGGTGCGGGCAAAGAGAAGGAAACAATAAAGAAACTAAAGAGCGGAAAGTGGAAGAAATAAACAGAACGGCTTTTTTGCGCCTTCGGAATCCGACAAGAATAATTTAAAATACCTGAATCGCGCTATTTTAAGCAACCGGTGATTATGGTGGCAGGCAGCAAGGAAGAGAGCGGCTCGGACCTATTCAACGACGTTTTCGGCGAGGACGAGGAGGAAAAGCGTGCCGAAGCAGCGCTAAAGGCAAAGCTTGAGGCAAAGGCTGCAAAGGCCACGAAGGAAGAGCCTGCGGAAGAGGAAGCTGAAAAAGAAACTCCGATTGGGGAAAACGAAGAGGCTGACGCGGAAAAATCAACCGAAGAAAATTCGGCTGTTGGCGAGGAAGAAGAGAAAGAGCCGGCGGGGGAAGCGGAATCTGCGGCGGAAGAGAAGCCTGCGGGGGGAAAGCCCAAAAAGAGGCGCGCGAAGAAAGCGAAAGCAGCTGTTGTTATTGATGAGGGGAAAAAGCAGGCGCTGAAAGAGGTTGTCGGTGCTGCGGTTGAGGTTCACAGGCGCAATGAGGAAAAGGGAAAGGTGCTGCGCGAGAAAATAAAGAAGATTGTTGTCGCGAAGGCCGAAAAAGCCGCTGAAAAGGACGACAAGCTGCCGATTGACAGGGAAGAGGGCATAAAAGAGGTCGGCGCGAAGGCGGAAGAGGCGGAAACAGCTGAAGAAACCGGCGGGGGCGCCACAGCGGTTGGGGGCGCTGCGGCTGCAGAGAAGCCAGCGGAGAGGCCCGCGATAAAGCCCACGCTGCGATTTTTAGGGGATAATGAGGGCAATGTTTTTATCGGAAGGAAGGAAAGCGTTTTCCAGAAGTACGGCAGGGAATGTGCGCTTTTTGTCGGAGAGGTTGCGGAAGAAGAGTGCAAAAAGAAGCGTGTGCTCTTGGATAGCCTTAACCCGCACGTGATTTTTGTCTGCGGCGCGAGGGGAAGCGGAAAATCTTACGCCCTCGGGGTAATAGCGGAAGAGCTTGCACTGCACAACAAGAACGTAGGCACGATTGTCATTGACCCGGTCGGTGTTTTCTGGAGCATGCGCTTTCCCAACAAGGAGGAAAGGGAACTGCAGCTGCTCGCGAAATGGCAGCTGATGCCACAGGGGCTTGAGAACTTAAAGGTCTTCATCCCGGTCGGGATGAAGGAAAAAGTGCCTGAAAACACTTACGACGAGGTTTTCAGCATTCCGCCCTCGCTTCTTACGACAGACGACTGGTGCTTAACGTTCGGGATCGACAGGTTCAGCCCGAGCGGATTGCTGCTGGAAAAATCGCTGATGAAGGTGAAGCAGGGCTATAAGAACAAGGACGGAAAGCAGATAAAAGCGAAAAAAGATTTCTTTTCTCTGGAAGAATTGCTGTTGTGCCTGCACACTGAAACCGAGATTAACAGCCCTGAGAGAGGATATAGGACCGACAGCATAAGGGCTCTCGCGAGCAGGTTTGACGCCGCGAAAAACTGGGGTGTGTTCGATGAAAGGGGAACACCGCTCGTGGAACTGAGCAGGGAAAAGCAGCTTACGATAATTGACACTTCTTTTTTGGAGGACAATGTTGCCGCTCTTGTGATAGGAATTCTCGCGAGAAGAGTGCTCGCGGCGAGAAAGGTTAGCACGCGGCAGGAGAGCTCGCAGCGCTATGAAAAGGAAAAAGAGAAGGACATGGACAAGCTGCTGGAGTTTGGCATTCCGCCCACATGGCTTTTCATCGATGAGGCGCACACCCTTATTCCAAGCGGGAACGTGAAGACTCCCGCAAGCAGCGCACTGATAGAGTATGTGAAGCAGGGAAGGCAGCCGGGATGCAGCATTGTTTTTGCGACGCAGCAGCCGAGCGCAATCGATACCAAGGTTTTGAGCCAGCTAGATGTAATGATTTCCTACAAACTCGTGTTTGATGATGACATTAAGGCTGTTTACAAGAGGACCCCCGCTATTATTCCGAAGCGCTACAAGAGCAGCAATTTCATAAAAACTCTCCCAGTGGGAGTGGCAATGGTCGGCGACAGGAGGGAGGAAACAAGCAGGGCTTTCATAGCAACCGTTAGGCCAAGGATGTCCCAGCACGAGGGCAGGGAAGCAGTTACTTCCGAGAGGGAAGCGAAGCTCGGCAAGCTGGGCAAGGAAAAAGTGCTGCTGCTCGCGGTTGAAATGGTTTACAGCAAGCTTGAGAGCATCGGCTGCATGCAGTCAGTGATGGTTGACGAGCTTGTGAAAACACTGGACAGCAAGTATGAAAGCGATTTGCGGCTGAGCGACGTGCTCAAGGCGCTTGAGAAAAAAGGCGTTGTGATCGATAGCAAGAAAGGCACTTTAAGCATTCCGGGCGCGCAGCAGGAAGAGGCGCTTGTGGAAGAGCTTGTCGGCGAAACCGAGAAAGAGGTCGAGCACGAGGCAAAAGCAGTGCTCCCGGAGGAAGAGGTTGAGCTGCTTGCTTTTCCGGCTGCGATTGGCGAAGAGCAGGCGAAGGCATTGTTCAACATGATGCGGAAGAAAAAGCTGCTTGGCATTATTGGTGATGAGGAAGCGATTGACAGCGTACAGTTGCGCTATCTGCCTGTTTTCAAGATACTCCTGCACGCGTTCAACGGAAAGCAGACATTCCACAAGGTTGAAGCGTATGTTAACAGCGCCAGCGGCGAGTTCATGCACGTGCTTGCGAACAAAAAAGAATTCGTGCAGAGCAGGGGAATGCAAAAACTGGATGATTTGAGCGAGAACGAGGTGAAAATGCTTTCACTGCTTGCGGAAAAAAGGAAGAGCGAGCAGGAACTTGTGGGATTGAGTGGGGAAAACGAGGCTGTCGTGAAGAGGGCGCTGCAGGGGCTTGCGGAAAAAGGCTTTGTTTCAGAGCAGAAGGAAAAGGACAGCGCGGTTTTCTCCTCGCGCGGATTGCTTGATTTGCCGGCAACCTCCACGCACTCGATGCTGGCTTCGCTTGGGGGAATGCCGCTGGAGAACGTGACCGCGCTGAGCCTGATGAGGGAAAAAGTGGACAGGGACGCGGTTAAAAAGAGGGTGCAGAAGTTGTGGAAGGGCGTTATTGTGAAGAGCGTTGACGTTGTTTACCTGCCTGTTTTCGAATCGTTCCTGAAGAAAAAGGACGGCAGCGTGCGCAGGGTTTTCATCGAAGCTGTTTTCGGCAAGCAGATGGAGCTAGCGGACAAGGGAAATTAGGAGCTTCGCAAGCTTTTTGCTGTCGTGCCTCAACAGCTTTTGCTTTGTGGCTTTTTCGCCAGAAAAGCACGGCTTTTCCGCCATGTCGGATGAGAGTATCGTTGTCCTGCCGGTCTTTTTGCCCAAATCGTTTTCCACGAAAATGCTCTGCTCGGCAAGGTATTTTCCCAGTGTGTGGCTGTCAGGCTTTTTGCTGTTGTAAACAACGAAATCAAGCACCCCCTTTCCGAGGTATTTTTCCACTGCGTTTACATAACCGGAAAGCTTGAAGTTGGGGGTCTGGTTGACTTGCGTCATTATGTTCGCGATATAGACTTTTTTCGCGTGGCTTTTCGCAATCGCCTCTTTCATTCCCTTAACAAGCAGGTTTGTTATCACGCTGGTGTAAAGGCTGCCAGGGCCAATTGTGATGAGGTCGGCGTCAAGAATTGCTTTCCGCGCTTCCGGCAGTATTTTCACGTTCTCCGGGGCGAGGAAAACCTTTTTGATGGGGGGCCTTTTTGCAAGCACAGAGGGCGGGACATTGCGCTGTATTATCTCGTCCTCGTTCTTGAAGACAGTGCCGTCCGCGAGCTCCACGCAAACATGCGTGTTGCGGTTCGTAGAGGGAAGCACTTTTCCCCTGATGGCGAGAATTTTGCTGGCGGCTTTAACAGCATTCTCAAAACTGCCTGTGGTTTTCGCAAGCGCCACAATGAGAAGGTTTCCGAAGCTCATGTCCTTGAACATTTTTCCGCCGAAGCGGTAATTGAAAAGGTCAAGCATCAGCTGCTCGCTGTCACTAAGCGCGACAAGGCAGTTTCTCATGTCACCGGGCGCGGGAATATTGAATTCCCTGCGCAGAAGCCCGGTACTCCTGCCGCTGTCCGTGACAGTAACAATCGCCGTGATGTTTTTTGTGTAATCTTTCAGCCCTTCGAGCACGCAGGGCAGGCCGGTTCCGCCGCCGATGGCAACAATGCGCAGCCCATTCTCTTTCTTCCTGCTCCCCTTGATATGCTGCAACAGCGCGGGAAGGTCGCCGATGCGCTTTATCGTGTAATCGGGC
>JAPLVT010000164.1 GCA_026396975.1 Candidatus Iainarchaeum sp. | reverse complement strand
GATCTCACCCTTTTCGTCAACCAGGACAATGTTGCCGCTAGCAAACAATTCCATTACCAGAGTACAGTTGTCAAAACTCAGCACTGCAATCCTG
The DNA here is from genome assembly GCA_026396975.1 of Candidatus Iainarchaeum sp. Classification (GTDB taxonomy): domain Archaea; phylum Iainarchaeota; class Iainarchaeia; order Iainarchaeales; genus JAPLVT01. The sequence continues at coordinate 1,708 of JAPLVT010000164.1, read as the reverse complement.
TCAGCGCCGTGCTGCTCAATGCCAATGATGCGCTTGTTCTGGATGCGCTTCCTGATGGAAGCGCCGTAACCGGAGGTGAGCTGCTTCGCTTGCAGGGCGAAGGAGGTGAAGAAAAAGGCGCTTGGCGCTATCACCAAGTCCTTGCTGCCGCTGTGGGTTTGCAGTTTCATTTTCAGCCAGCCGCTCGGAAGCTCCTGCACTTTTCGCACAATGCTGCTGCGCAGCAGCGGCTGGGCTTCCGCGACAAGGTAGCTAAGAGTAAGGTTTGTCAGCTGCATGAGAAAAATAGTTGTGAAAAGGAGTTAATTAATTAACTGTTCGTTTCGCTTACCGGGCTCTTCTCCGCCGCCCTCTTTCACGCTGCAGTTTTTGGATTGCTGCGCCCAGCTTGTTGCTCGGGCCTTCTTGTTTCCTTCTGAATTCCAAAATGCTTAACCGCATTCTTCTGAGAGCCTTTGTGGTAAGAAGCATTACCCGCATCTGGCTGAATGCCTTTATCGCGGCTTTTTCTGGGCTAAGGTTTTCCCTTTTCATGAAAATTTGTGTGAGCCCATCGTAAATTGGTTTGAATTTGAAGTTTCTAATCAACCGTCTTGTTTCCTCAACGTTTCTTTTTGGTTTCTTCATACGGTCCGCCAGCCTATAACAAAAATGGTTGGCTTACTTTAAATATTTTAGCATCACTTTCGCGAGCCGCGGGTGCTGGACAAGGCGCTTTGCGACAACCTTCGCGCTCTGCAGCAGGTCCCCTTCGGCTATCTTCAACACGTCGGCGCCTGTGAGGCTGTTCGCGAGAGTTTCGAAGTCCTTGTCAGTGAGCGATTCCAGCATGTGCCTTCTTTTGAGGACGCTTTTGAGCTTTTCCCCGCGCTGCGCGTACCACTGCTTGTTGTACTGCCGGAGGAAAGAGTGCGAGAAATTCTTGGCTTTTATCGCTTTCGCCGCAACGCCCGCCGCGATATCAGCTGCTTCCATTGCAATGCCGATTCCGCCGCCGTGAATTGGATTGACTTGGTGCGCGGCGTCGCCCACAACCAGCAGGTTGTCCGCAGCCATTTCTTCCAAAAAACCGCCCACTGGAATAGTGCCCGCGTTCACTTCAATAATGCTGCCGCCCATCAGCCCCTCATTCTTTTCGATGAAGCTGTCCAAATAGCTTTTTGCTGTTGCCTCGGTGTTGCCGCTGATTCCAACGCCGACATTCGCAACATTCTTCCCTTTTGGAAAAATCCAGCAGTTATGAACAACAAACCCGGCACAAAAGTTGCCATTTGCTTGAATGTCAAAAACCTTGCCGTTGAAGTTTTCTTTTTTGAGCGAATGAATTCCGAGCAATGCTTTACCGTCTTTTATAAAAAATCCCCTATGCCCCCTATCGCCGCTCACAAGTTTTCTAAAGATGCAATTAAGTTTTCTTAGTTGAGGGCCCCTTATCCGTATTCTGTATGCTTTTTTCTTTTTTATTTTTCCTATCGCGCCGATTATGCCTATTGTTGACAAAAGCATCCAGAGGTCATAAACCAAATGCTTTGAAATTGTGGTATAATTCAGCTTGTCAAAACCTTCGCTTGACTTTTCTATGTTGCCATCGCCCAAGAAAAGCCCTTTTAATAAAGCAATTTTTTTGTTTTCCGGCAAGCCCAAAAATTCGAGGGGGAATTTTTTGTTTGCACAACCGACTCCAAACAAATCCGCGAACAGTTTTTTC
>JAPLVT010000003.1 GCA_026396975.1 Candidatus Iainarchaeum sp. | reverse complement strand
GTGCTCTCCCTGAAGCCCTGCAGCAGTTGCACATCAATTAGCCCTGTTTCTTCGCGCACTTCGCGCAGCAGTGTTTCCCGCTCGGTTTCGCCTTTTTCCACGTGGCCTTTCGGGAAATCCCAGTGCCCTGCAGCATAGTGCAGCAAAAGGAAAAGCGGCTCCCTGGAATCGCGCTTGAACAGCACAGCCCCTATTGACAGTTCGTGCGGCATGATAAGATGTAATTCTGTGGGAAGAAATTTTTAATATAATGCAAAAACACGCTTGCTTTCAGCCTATTTTGCCTGCGGCGTTTATGTCGACTGTTTTTGTATAGCCGTAAGTGTTGTTGAAGACAACCCTTATCCCGCCCCTGACGTCATTTTTGTATTCGGGATTGCTGTTGCTGAAATCAACGCCTGAAATCGTAATCTGCCCGCCGTTCGGGACATCCAGGGGCAGGGCTGAAAAAAGCGTGCCGTTCACGGCAGGCGCTGCGCCACCCTCGTTGGAAACCATCTGGACATCATCCAAAAAAACACCCGTAATGCTTATGGGCGCGCCAGCGGAATTCTGCAGCACCATGCTTACCGCGTCTGCACCGCCGGCTTTTTTTATTTCACCGCCCTTCACGAGTATTTGCCCGCTGTCCGAGGAAAAGAATGAAACCTGCCCTGTCGGGCCTGAAACCAGGAAAAAAATAAGCCCGAGGACGCTCATAACCAGGATGAACGCCCAACCGTAAGTGAGCAGGTAATCCAGCCCAGCCTGCGCTTTTTCTTTCATGCTGAAAAGAATGACATTTTTGCAATATTTAAGTGTTTGGATTACGCGTGGGCAGAAAAGTTGTTTGAAGGCACTGCTGCCAAAAATGCCGCTGTTCACAGGAATTGCTCGTATGTGCTGTGGTTGAATTTGTACAAGAAGCGCTTTATTTTCGCTTTTTTGAAGCAGTATTTTTGTATTGCATCTTCTTTCACTCCGCTGTATTCGCTGAAGCCGTGTTGCTGGCTCGGATCCAGAATGAAGAATTTTCCTGCGAATTCCGTGACCACAAAAGCGTGGGTATGCAGGTTGTTGAGTTCCGCTATCACAACAGCAGCGTTCTCATCGCCAAGCCCGAGCAGCATGCTGCACAGGAAAACCGCGAGGTCTTCGTCATCGCCTATTCTTGCGGCAAAAACCTCTTTGGCTGCAAGCCAATAATTCAGGTTAAGCTCCGGCTCCACATACTGCAGTTCTTTTGTGACGAACTGGAAAACCTTTTCCGCTGCCTCAAAATAGTTTTGCTGGAAAACATAGCCCTCTTTCTTGAAATCAGTCAGGATTGATTGTATCGTAAGGTCGTCGGCGTTCACCAAGCCTTTTATTTCGCCGATTGTTTTCTTTTCATGCTCGTTGATAAGGTCCGCGTATTTTTCAAGCAAAAGCCTGTACAGCTCGAACTGCAGCTCTTTCTTTGGCTTTGCCTGCTTTTCCGCGGCTTCCTGCTCAAAAGCCCTGTCGGCAGCGCCGGCTTGGGGCTGCAAAGCAGGGGTTTCTTCTTCCGGCATTACAATGAATATCTTAGCCAAAAATTCCTTTAAAATCGATTGCTCGGCGATTTTTACGGCTTTTGGCGTAAAAGGGGGTAAAAAACGTTTTGCCTAGCCTAAATATAACCGCTGTCAGGACTCTGTTCTGGAGAATTCAACCACGCCAAGGTGCAATTTGCCTTCCTCCAAGGAAGCATTGTATGTTTCAGTGGAACCCTCGCCGTAATAGATGCTTAGTGTTCCGGAATCTCCCGTAAAATTAACGATCCACCAGTAGTCAGGCGCGCCGGCCTGGCTGCTCCCGCCAGTGCATTGTAATATGGCGTGCGCTTCCGTCGCCGATTATGGAATATTCCTCCCAAACGCCAAAGTATTCCGCTGGAAAAACAGCGCCGTCGGGGAAATCAAAGCTGGTTCCCCCAGGCTCATCTCCGCCTCCGGGCGGATTGGCTGGCGGGTTAGTTGGCGGATTAGTATCAGGATTGGGGTTTGGGGTGGAAGGGTTTGACGGCGGGCTTGATGAGGGGCCGCCTCCGCCGCCGCCCTCGTCGCCGCTGGCCGGTTCCTGCGGCTGCTGGTTCGGGCCAACAAATCCGTTGCCATCCCCGGGAATATTGCCGCTGGAATTTGGGTCATCCGCAGGGAAAGGCACCCAGCCGGGCACAACTATTTTCGTGATGTTGTTCACAAAAACGCGTGTTTCCTTGAACTGCAGAGTTATAAGCGCGGCAGCAATGATTATGATGCACACCCCAATCATTGTGATTGTGCGCATCTTGTTTCTTTTTCTGCTTTCCTCATCCTGCGGCAGACTCGGTAGCAAACGCGAAAGTAAACCCATTGCAAATCGCCATTGTTATTTGTGATTTGGAAAATTTAAACCTGCGCATAGGGGGCAACATAACTAAATAGCGCTCAAGAGAGATTGAAATTACGCCGCCACCATCGAGAATGCAGGCGTTCAGGGAGACGACAAACAACAGCGCCTGTGGCGGCGTTGGGAACTTTTTTATACTCGAATTATTTATTATATACGAATTGGATTGCGGTGAGAGAATTGCACGTGCATAGGGGGCAGATTGCTACAGAGTATCTTATTGTGACAGGGTTCATCCTTGCTTTGGTCACAGTGATTTTCGGGTATTCCTACGTTAACTACGACCAGAACATAAAAATCAACCAGGCGAACGCTGTCCTTGACATGCTTGTGAACAAGGCTGACTATGTTTATGCGCTTGGGCCTGATAACAACCAGTTTGCGGAAGTGCTGATACCGTCAAACGTCTCCACAGTAAGAGTTACAAACCTTTGCAACAGCGACGGCGCCCAGGAAACATGCGTAACAGGCGCCGAGGAAAGCTGCGATTGTAGAACAGGCGTTGACCACGGCGGCGTGAAAAGAAGTGCGCTTGAGATTGTCGCGGACCTTGTCGGCGGGCCGACAATGATTGGCAGGATTGCGAAAACGCCTATAGTGCTGCGGAACGACCTGCAGGGAAACCGTTTTCCTTGCACAGGCGAGCAGGGCGACCCGCTGAGGGTTTATTGCGACGGAAAATTCAGGATAAAGGTTTACTGGCAGCCCGGGGACGCCAGCGTGTCCTTGCAGAAGGTTTAGCAATGCGGAATGCGGTTGGAGGTTTTTTGCCTATAACAAAAATTTGCGGGAGCGCCTGTGAATGATTGGAAAAAGCGGGCAGAGCAGCAGCGAGATTCTCGGCGTTGCGATATTGAGCCTTGCGATGCTTGTGTTCGTGCTGAGCGCCACGCTGGAGAGGAACAGCGAGACAGACCGCATAGCAAATGCTGGAATGAACAACGTGCAATGCAACTCGATAAGCGAAACAATCGGCAATGTTTACAACAACAGGGCTGCAACGGAACAGGCGCTTCTGGTTGAAAAAAGCGCGAGCATCCAGCGCAGCGGCAGCGGTCCCGGCATAATAAGGGTGGGTACAGTGAGCTGTTATTACAGCGGCGTCGTTGAAAACGAGGGCGCCGGCGTGCAGCTTTCGGAATACACCGAGTACAAGTTCTCAAAGCAGGATGGCTGGGTGAGCATCTGCGAGATGCCGTGTTAGGAGCGTGAATATGAACCGCGAAAAAAAATACTGGGGTGGAAAGAATTTTTCCTGCGCGGGCCAGACAATCGCAGTGGATTTCCTGTTTGCGCTGCTGCTGTTCCTGCTCGTGCTGAACAGCGCGCTGTCAATATGGAAAAACAATTCGCTCCTGCTGGAAAAGCAGGGGACAATCAGCGGGCTGCAGCTGGAGGCAATTCAGGCAATAGACCTGCTGGTGAGAAGCAGCGGCTCTCCCGATAACTGGGAGGAAAGGTCGCTCGCTGAAACACAGATAATTGGCCTGGCGAAAAGAGACAGGGTTCTTGACCCCGCGAAAGTGAACAGGTTCGTGCTGCTTTCATCGGCATTCGGCTCTGACGATTACAACGGCGTAAAGGCAAGGCTGCTTGTCGGAAGGGATTTTTACTTCAGGCTTAGCAACGGAAGCGGCACAATAGCGGGAACAGAAACAGCGAAACCAGGCGATTTGGATTCCCAGTGGGCTGTTAACGTAAAAAGAATAGTTGAATTCGGGGGTGACAGCGCGGTTGCGGAACTCACGTTATACTACCCGAACCAGTGAAAGCGCCGGAAGGCGGGCAGCCGGAAGGGGCGTTGCTGTTTCAATCGACGCCCTGCTCGCGATTGCGCTTTTCATATCGCTGCTGACCACAATTACAATTCAGCCTGCCGAACAGGCCGCAGTGAGCGTCCCGAAAATAACAGTGAACCAGATGGTCAACGATGCCATGGCTGCCCTGGATAACAGCGGATTCATAATGCAAAAAATAGAAGAAACCACAAGCAGCGAAGAGATGATGCAGGCTATGGAGGCAAAACTCGACGGCCTTCTGCCGCAAAACATCAGCTACAGGCTCGATATGAAAAGATACGGCGCTGCGATAACCAGCGCCTGCAGGGAACAGCAGACCTTTGCTACGTGCTTCCCGGACGCGCCGACCACGCTTTTCACGTCGGACGCGAGCCCGCCTGCCGAGAAAGAGTCCTTCCACGGAAAAAAAATCTTCATCAAAAAAGAGCCCGGGGACTGCGCGCTCGCCGGCGAGCTTGCGGGCGAGTGGAAAATAAAATCGCTTTTCTTGCAGGGAAACCATGCGCCGGAAGCAAGGGACGTGAACATCATTGTGGGTGACAGCTGCCCGGGCGAAAGAAACCCGTGCCCGGGGGCAGGCGAAACAATGAGGTGCTGCTTCTCCTACTACGACGAGGACGGCAACCCGCAGAACGGCGTGGAATACAAATGGTACAAGTACGACAGCGACGCGCAGGGTGACAAATGGACCCTTACAACACAAACAAACCAGACGGTTGCCCTTGGAATGAACGACGACGGCAACAGGTGGAAATGCAGCGCAAGAGTAAACGACGGCGCCGAATGGGGGCAGGACAGCAACAGCCCGCTCGCCATAATCGGCG
>JAPLVT010000060.1 GCA_026396975.1 Candidatus Iainarchaeum sp. | reverse complement strand
GTTTCCAGTGTCCGCGCCTTGTCAACTATTACAATGTCATATCCCCGCAGGTTTCCAGCGTTGACCCTGCTAATGTGCATTGTGTCAGCGTGCACGCCAAGAATGTTCGGGTTTGCGAGCAGGCTTTGCAGGCTGCCGCTGTCATAAACCGGGTTGCCGCTGTCCCCTATCGGATTGCCCAGGCCGTCGTCGCCGTAAACAATCAGCACCCGCGGCTGGCCTGTGGCATAGGTTTTTATTGTCCAATAAACATTGCACCATGCCTCGCCCGCAACTGGCAGCTGGCTGCATTTCATTATTCCGGTAAAAGTCAGGACGAACAAAAGCGCGAAAATAAGCGCTATCAGAACCGCGGCCCTTACGGCGTTCTTTACCATGTCGGGCTTTTGCATTCCGCCAACCGCTGCTTGCGCCATTGCCATTGCCTCAAAAAACCTGCTAACTGTATAATTTTTATAGGTTAACTGGTATTAAAATATTTACCAAAAAAGCAAGCCTTGTTTTTTAAGGCAAATAACCCGGTTTTGGCGTGATTTTATGGTAAAACTCGAAAGGGGGCCCATGACAAGCGGTCCGAGCAGCTCGCTCGGAATCATGCGCTTCTTCGACGCTGACACAAGCGGGCCCAAGATGAGCCCGGAATTCATAGTAATTGCCGCAATAGTCCTGATAGCGGCAGTGCTTATTTTCAAGGCAATGATGCCGGCCTAACGCCGGCGCAGGCTTTTTCATTCGGCTTTTCCCTGAACGTTAGCGCTACGCTACCTTGTAAAGCCCTCGGCTTTACGAGGCCTCGCAAACCGGTTGGTTTGCAAGGTAGCGCCGGCGTGATTTCAATCTTTCTTAAGCGTGATTTTTTACTGTTCTGGCGGCGCAAGTGTCAAAGCAGTTTTTCTTCTTTCAGCACCAGCGCGATCAGCGGGAAAGCAATAGTGGCGTCCGCGAATACGTGCACCGCGCGCGCTTTTTCCTTTATTTTGCCCCAGCTTTTCGCCTCGCTTGTGCGCGCGCCGCTCAGCGAGCCGTCGAACTCGCTTGCGGTCGAGACATAAACAGCAAAATCAAGCCCGCCCCTGACAAGGTTTGCGCCTATTATGTGGTGCTTGCTTATTCCGCCGCCAAGGATTATCGCGCCAGTCTTGTCCGCTGTTAGAACCATCTGCGCCAGCGCATCCATGTCACCGGTAACATCAACACAAAACTTTCTGTGGTCCTGCTTGAAGAAATACATCTGCAGGCCGACAGCGCCGTCAGTTACGCCCGGGCAAAAAACAGGGATTTTGTTTTCAGAGCACCAGTGCAAAAATGAATCCGCATTTTTTATTTTGCCGCCGATGAGCCCGGCAAGTTCGCTTGGGGAAAAGCACTCTTTTTCCCTGCAGAATTCGCCGAGCCACTGCTGAATTTTCTTTTCAAAAAGAACAAACCCCTTATTCGGGATAAAAATATTCCCAACCCGGTTTATGCCGCTCTTGTGCAGCTTTACATCATCAGCGCCGAAACTGCCAAGCTCGTAATCGACAAGAGTTTTTATCACATCATGGTCAATGCTGCCCGCAGTTGTAACTATCGCGTCGACAAATTTTTTCCTGCACAACTCCGCAATCACGCCGCGCAGCCCTGAAGCAACAAGGTTTGCCGTGAAGCCCAGGACAACAGTTGCTCCCGCGCGCTTCATTTCC
>JAPLVT010000139.1 GCA_026396975.1 Candidatus Iainarchaeum sp. | reverse complement strand
CATCGAGGAAGGCAACAACGCCGACAAGATGGGCTATTTCATGATCTGGCTGATAAAAAACAGCGTTGTTTACGGCTACACTTACCATGAGAAATGGTTTGACATAGGCTGGCCGGAGGCATTGCACAAGGCCGAGGAAGAATTCATTCCAATGGCGCCCTAAGCGGGTTTAAAAATAATTCTTTCCAATTTTAATTGGCAGGGAATCTGCAGGTTTTTTTATGAAAATGATTCTGGTCAGCGGCGGTGCCGGCTTTATCGGCTCGCATTTGTGCGAAAGGCTTCTCGCGGACGGCAACAGGGTTATCTGCGTTGACAATTTTGTTACTGGCAGGAAAGAAAATGTGCTACATCTTCTTTCGGACAAAAATTTTTCCCTGGTGGAGCACGACATCACTGAACCACTGAAAGTAAAGGAAAAAATATGCCAAATTTTCAATTTGGCTTCGCCGGCTTCTCCAGTTGATTTTGAAAAAATTCCATTGGAAATTCTTGCGGTTAATTCCGCTGGCACGGGAAACATGCTTGAGCTTGCCGCGGAAAAAAAAGCGCGTTTCCTGCAGGCGAGCACAAGCGAGGTTTACGGCGACCCGCTTGAGCACCCGCAGAGGGAAACATACTGGGGAAATGTCAACCCGAACGGGCCCCGCAGCTGCTACGACGAAGGGAAGCGCTTCAGCGAGGCTCTCGCGATGGCGTACAGCAGGGCGAGGGGCGTTGATGTTCGCATCGCGAGGATTTTCAACACTTACGGGCCAAGGATGAGGCCTGACGACGGAAGGGTTGTGCCGAATTTCATAATGCAGGCGCTGCATGGAAAGCCGCTTACTGTTTACGGCAGGGGAGAGCAGACAAGGAGCTTCTGCTATGTCAGCGACATGGTGGATGGGCTTGTGCAACTGATGGAAAGCGATTACTCCCTTCCCGTTAATCTCGGAAACCCATGTGAATTCACTGTGCTGCGGCTTGCGGAAGAGGTAATAAAAATTTGTGGCAGCAGTAGCAAAATATCTTTCAAGCAATTGCCGAAGGACGATCCAACGCGCAGGAAGCCGGATATTTCCGTTGCAAAGCGCGAGCTCGGCTGGGAGCCGGAAGTGCAGCTGCACGAAGGTCTGCAGAGGACGATTGACTGGTTTAAGCCCGTTAAGTAGAAATCTTAAATAAACTTACAGCGTACTATTTCTGCAATGAAACCGGCAAAATTCCTTTATGCCATCGGCATAGCGCTTTTTGTTTTCATAGTTTTTAATACGGGTCCGGCGAATATCATTGCTGGGATTTCAAGGCTTGACCCGCTGCTGTTTTTTGCGGTGCTTTTTTTCACTCTGCCGTTGCTCGCGCTTAAAGCGGTGAAGCAGAACGTTCTGCTGGGCGCTTTCGGCGCGAAGCTCCCCTTGGCGGAGAGCGCAAGGATATGGCTTATTGGGTATTTTTTGAGCGTCATAACGCCCGGGAGGAGCGGCGATTTTCTCAGGGCGCTTTATCTTTCAAGGGGAACAGGGGTTTCTTCAGGCAGCTGCCTTACCGCAGTCGCCGTTGAAAGAGTGCTGGACCTCTTGTGCCTTTTTGTTCTGGGCATCGCTGGGCTTGCGCTTCTTTCCGCGGAATTCGGAATAGAGCTGTCAGCGCTTATTTCGCTTGGCTTGCTTTTCGCGGCTTTCTGCGCTGCTGTGCTGCTGGTTTTCAACAAAAAATTCGTTTCGTTTGCCGCGAGGCCGTTGTTTAATTTGCTTGCGCCTGAGAAATGGAAAACGCGGCTGAGCGCGGGGTTCAAGGGCTTTTACGAGGGCCTGCTTGTATACAGGCGCAGCAAGAGAAGCGTTGCGCTCGCGGCTTTCCTCACGCTGATAAACTGGCTTGCGAGCATTCTGCAGTACTATTTGATTGCTGTCGCGCTCGGCTTGCAGCTGCCGCTTTTTTTCCTCGTAATCGCGATGCCTGTGATACTGCTTGCGGAGGCCCTTCCGATAAGCATCAGCGGCGTGGGCACGAGGGACGCTGCTGCGATTGCCCTTCTTTCTCTAGGCGGAGTGCAGGCTGCAGCAGCCGTGGGCTTCAGCATTACTATTCTAGCGCTGAACCTTGTTGTGGCTTTTTTCGGGATGCTTTTGTTCCAGAAGGACAGGATTCCTGTTTGAGTTGCGCGTGCGGCTGGGTGCGAGGTACAATACTCGAAAGGTAAGTGCTTTAAAAAAAAGCGGATTTTTATACTAATAAACGATTATTAAGTAACGCAGCGGCGAAAATTAAGCCGCGCGAAATTTTTTTAGGCAGTGGCTTGTTATGCAAAAGGGAAACGTCTGCATCGTCGGATTGGGTTATGTCGGGCTGCCGCTCGCTTGCAGGTGCGCGGAAAAGGGCTATCGCGTCGCGGGCTTTGACAGCGACAGGCACAAGGTCGAATTGCTGAAAAAAGGGATTTCGCCGATAAAGGACAGGGTGCTTGAATCAAAGTTAAGGAAGCTGCGCGGAAAAATGCTTTTCAGCGCCATCCCGAAGGAGGCAATTTGGGGAGCGGGCATTATTGTGGTTTGCGTTCCCACTCCCACAATTAGGAACAAGCCTGACCTGAAGCCTTTGAAGCTGGCTTGCGGGTCGGTGAGGAAGAATTTTTCGCCTAAAAGAAAACCGCTCGTACTGCCCGGAGCGCATTGACCCAGGCAACAGCAAGTGGGATATCGGAAAAATCCCAAGGGTTTTTGGCGCAATGGGAAAAGAGGGGCTGCGAAAGGGCACAAGATTTTACAAAAGTATTGTTTCCGGCGGAGTCGTTGGTCTGAGCAGCGTTGAGGCCGCGGAGGCTGTGAAGGTTTTTGAGAACTCTTTCAGGGACATCAACATTGCTTTTGTCAACGAGGTCGCGAGATGCTTTGACAGGCTCGGCATTGACACGCGCGAGGTGATAAAGGGCGCGAGCACAAAGCCCTTCGGCTTCATGCCTTTTTACCCCGGCCCTGGTGTCGGCGGGCACTGCATTGCTGAGGACCCTTACTATTTGATAGCGAAGGCTTCCAGCGCGGGCGTAAACATGCGCTTCATGAAGCTCGCGAGGGAGATAAACAACGGCATGCCGAATTTTGTGGTTGGCATTGTTGCCAGGGAATTGGGCAAGAAGGGAGTGAAATTGGATGGCGCGAAAATCGCTGTTCTCGGAGTCGCCTACAAGGCTAATGTTGACGATGTGCGCAACAGCCCTGCGCTGAAAATAATCGAGTTGCTTAAGAAGAGGAAAGCTGTGGTGCGCGTGTTCGACCCCTTTTTGCCAAAATACTCCAACGTTGGCTCGCTCGAGACAGCTGTGAAGGGATGCGATTGCATTTTGCTTGCGACCCACCACGCGCGGTTCCTGAAAAAGCTTTCCTCTGCGTTCATAAAACGCAGCGGCGCGAAGGTTGTCGTGGACGCGAGGAACGCGCTTGACAAGAACAGGATAAAGAAGAAGGGCGTTGCTTACAAGGGCATCGGAAGGTAATTATGTCTGATTCCGTCGGAAAGGGCGTTGCTTACCTTACCGCCGCGAACGTGGCTTTCATTCTCGCAGGCTTCGCGGTTTCCTTCGGGCTCGCGTGGCTGCTGCCTGTCGCGGATTTCGGGGTTTACGGCGTCGTAATGTCAATAATTTCCACTGTCAACATTATCTTTGTTAACGGTTTCCAGCAGGCTGTCAGCAAGTTTGTTTCTGAGGACAGCGCCAGCGCTGCTGCAGTGAAAAAAAGCATAATGCGATTTGTTTTTTTGTCCTCGCTGGTGGTTTTCACGCTGATTGTTCTCTCAGCGCCACTGATTGCCGGCCTGTTCAATGATTCTTCGCTCGCGCTGCCGATCCAAATTGTGGCTTTTGTCATTCTCACGCAGGCAATTTACGCTGTTTACTTCGGGTATCTTAACGGCCTGAGGCTCTTCAAGAGGCAGGGCTGGCTAAGGATTT
>JAPLVT010000066.1 GCA_026396975.1 Candidatus Iainarchaeum sp. | reverse complement strand
GCTCCTTCATAGTGACGTAGAAGTCACCGAGTTGCACGTCGTCGTCTCGGGAGCGAACTTGCAGTTCCAGGCCGTTTTGCTTTAACAATTCGAGCAATTTTTTCAATTCCTCCAAGGGGGCGGTGTTTTTCACTTTGATTTTTTCAAGCCGCGTTTCCTTGATTTGTCCAAGAATTTGTGTATTTATTACTTTTTCCTGCAATTCTTTCCGCACGCCTTCCTCACCTATTTTGTCAAGCTTGTCAATGGAGCGGAAGCAATCAGCCACACGCGCTTTCTCAACGCCGTACGCGAGCGCTATTTCCTCCAGCAACTGCCTGCTGTTCAATTTAACAAAAAACTCTCCCTGCTTAAAACCCAGCTCGCGCATCACGTCAACTGCAACTGCAATAACTTCAAAGTCCGCGGTTGTGCCCGTGGCTCCTACAATGTCCCAGTCAGCCTGAGTGAATTCGCGGTATCTTTTGGCACCCGGGCGATCATACCTATACACTGTTCCAACCTGGTAGCGCTTGAACGGCTTTGCAAGCTGCGGGTTTGCCGCAACAACGCGTGCAAGCGGCACAGTTAGGTCGAAGCGCAATCCGAGTTCCCTATCGCTCTTGTCCTTAAAATAATAAATCTCTTCTTTTATCGCTTCGCCCGCGCTGCCCTTCGCTGAAAGCAGAGCAAAGTCCTCCACAACCGGTGTTTCAAGCGGCGCGAAGCCGTAGCGCTCGAAAACCCGCTTGCAGGTGTCCACTATCAGCTGCTTTTTTTGCGCCTGCGCGGGAAGCAGGTCCCTCATTCCCCTTACTGTTTGAAATTACATTCTTGGTCACCAACCAATAGGGCTGAAAGCGTATTTAATTTTTTTGATTTAGAGGAAGAGCTGGCAAAGGCGGCGCTGGGCAAAAAGAGAAGGAATTCATTGCTTGTGAAGTGAATCGCCTTTCATAATATAATTCCTGCTGGTTTTTATTAAAAGATTTTGCTTTTTATGGTATTACCTTGTTCAATGGCAGTTCCACGATGTCCCTTGCCCCTGCCTTTTTGAGTCTTGGGATCAGGTTCCTCACTATTTTTTCTTCGGCGATTGTTATGATGGCAACCCAGTTTTCATCGCTGAGAGGCGAAATCGTCGGGTTTTTCAGCGCTGGCAAAATCGCAAGGACAGCTTTAAGGTTCTTTTTTTCAATGTTCATCATCAGGCAAACCCTAGCCTCTGCCTCAAGCGCCCCCTTCAGCACCAGGGCCATGTTTTCAATCTTTTCCCTTTTCCACTTGTCCTGGTATGCTTTCTTGTTTGCAATCAGCCTCGTGGTCGACTCGAGCAGGGTTTCCACGGTCCTCAAATTGTTTGCTCTAAGCGATGTTCCTGTTTCTGTCACTTCAACAATCGCATCTGCCAGTTCGGGGCATTTTACCTCGGTAGCACCCCAGCTAAACTCTACATCCGCGTTCACTCCGTTTTTTCTCAAATACTCCTTGGTGAATTCCACCAGTTCCGTTGCGATTCTTTTTCCCTGAAGGTCCTTGACATTTTTAATGCCAGAGTTTTCAGGCACAGCCAGGACCCATTCGACCTTGCCTAAGCCCTGCTTTGCGTACAATAGTTCGGCTATCTCTTCCACGGCCGCTTTTGTTTCCAGTATCCAGTCTTTGCCGGTTATTCCCACGTCGAGGGCGCCCTGCTCAACATATCGCGGTATTTCCTGCGCCCGCATCAAAATGCATTCAACTTCAGCATCGTCAATCTGGGGGTAATAAGAACGCTCATTCACGATTATGTTGTAACCTGCCTTTTTGAATAGCTTTATCGTGGCATCCTGCAGCGAGCCTTTTGGCAGGCCGAGCTTCAGCTTGTTATCCGTGGCAATCACTTGTACACCTCTTTTGGGTCAAATACTTTCTTTCCGACAACCTTAAAATTGCTGCCTTCAAGTCGCCTAAAAAAGCAGCTTTTGTAGCCTTCATGGCATGCTCCCTTGACCTGCTTTACCTTTACAACCACAGCATCCTTATCGCAGTCCACAAGAATCTCCTTGACAGCCTGGATGTTGCCGGAGGTCTCGCCCTTCATCCACAACTTTTTCCGCGACCTGCTCCAAAAACACGCTTTTCCAGTGTCGAGTGTCTTTTGCAGCGCCCCCCTGTTCATAAAAGCGCACATCAGAACCTCTTTGCTCTCGCTATCCTGCACTATCGCTATAATCAGCCCATCACCCTTCCCAAAGTCCAGCCCAAGCGCAGCAACATCAACCAAGTTCAACACCTTCTATTTTTATTTTGCCGGTGTACAAAGCCATTCCAACCACAGCGTCAATGCCCTCCTTCTCAAGACTTCTGATTTCCCGCAACGAGCTAATCCCGCCCGCGGCGGCAACCCTGTTCTTCGTGGCTTTCCGCACCTCTTTTAAAAATTCAATCAGCGCAACAACGATTCTTTCTTTTCCAACCTTTTCCATCAACTCACTTAAAAATTCTTTGTTTGCCATTGTCCCAATAATCACTTTTTTTGCCCCCGCCTCTATGAATTCGACCGCCTTGTCAACAGAGCGAATTCCGCCGCCGACCCTTGCATTCACCTTCTTGCAAATCTCCTTAACCAGCGGGGCATTGCTGCCGCTGCCCTTTGCCGCGTCCAAATCAATCACCTGCACTTCCTTGCACGCTGTGAACCGCTCTGCAAATTTAGCGGGCGGCTCTTTAATCTCCAGCGCTTTCTCCCTGCCCTGCACCAATTGCACTACTTTGCCGTCCATCAGGTCAATGCTTGGAATAATCATCCTACAACCTCACTTTTATTTGTTTTTTTGCCAAGAACTCTTTTACTTCGTTTGGAGTGTATTCGCCAAAATGAAAAATGCTTGCCGCAAGCGCGGCATCAGCCTTTCCGGCGGAAAGTGCGGCAGCAATGCTTTCGAGGCTGCCCGCGCCGCCGCTGGCAATAACGGGAATATTGACGGCTTCGCTTACAGCCCTCGTCAATTCCAAATCAAACCCCTCTTTCGTGCCGTCCTTGTCCATTGAGGTAAGCAAAATCTCGCCAGCACCAAGCGATTCAGCTTTCTTTGCCCATTGCAAGGCATCAATGCCGGTGAATTTCCTGCCACCGTAAATGCTGCACTCCCAAAAGCTGCCCTTTCTTCTGGCGTCAATCGCCACAACAACAGCCTGGCTGCCGAACCGCCTGCTCAGTTCGCTTACAAGCTTTGGCTGTTTGATTGCGGCAGTGTTAATTGAAACCTTGTCAGCGCCGACCTTGAAAACCTTGTTCGCGTCCTCAACGCTTTTGATGCCGCCGCCAACAGTCACTGGCACAAACACTTCCCTGCATGTTTCCTCCACAACTCTCGCCATTGTTTCCCTCTTGTCTGCGCTGGCTGTTATGTCCAGAAAGCAGATTTCATCCGCCCCCTGCTCGTAGTACTGCTTTGCCAGCTCCCAGGGAACGCCGGCGTACCTTATCTGCTTGAATTTTGTGCCTTTTACCACTCTTCCGTTCGGCACGCTGAGGTCGCAGTCCAAGCACGGAATTATCCTTTTTGCAAGCATTTCAATCACGCATCTCAACAAAATTTTTTAGAATTTTCAACCCAATTTCCCCGCTTTTCTCAGGGTGGAACTGGCACGCAAAAACATTGCCCCGCTGCAGCGCAGAACAGTAGCGCAGACCGTATTCGGTTTCCGCTGCAACAACGCTTTCATCGCCCGGCGCAGCGTAATAAGAGTGCACAAAGTAAGCAAAGCTCTTGTCAGCCACTCCTTTGAACAGCCTTTTACCATCCCTCAATTCTAGTTGGTTCCATCCGATCTGCGGCACTTTAACAGTTGCGGGGAATTTTTGCACTGCTCCCTGCAGCACCCCCAGCCCCTTGCTTTCCTTGCTTTCTTCGCTTTTCTCAAACAGCAGTTGCATTCCGAGGCAGATGCCGAGGAAAGGCTTGCCTTCCGCAATGAAACTTTTCACTGCCTTATCCAGCCCACTTTTCCTCAAGGTTTCCGCTGCCTGCCCAAAGTTGCCAACGCCGGGAAAAACAACTTTTTCCGCTTCAAGTACCTTTTCAGGGCTGCCAGTAACCAAAGGCTTTTCACCAAGCTTGAGCAGAGCATTCTCAACACTCCGCAAATTTCCCGCACCGAAATCAATTACTGCAATCAAGGCAACCGTCCGCCAAAGAAAAAAAGGCCGCGGCCGGGATTTGAACCCGGGTCGGAGGATCCACAGTCCCCTATCCTAAACCACTGGACGACCGCAGCCACGCTTGATTCGAATTCGTTAAAGTAACTTAGATTGAATTCAATTGAATTGTTTTGCCGGCAGCTATCAAAATTAAAAAAAGAATCTTTGCCTGCTATGAAGTAAATCACTTTTCATTGCTGCCACTGAATAATCTTTTGTGGGCTTTTGTTTAAAAAGGTTTGCCGCAAAACACGGCTTCTCCTACCAGCCTAGCGCTTTTTGCCCCTGAAGTTCGGCCCGCCGCTGCTTGTTTTCGGCGGCAGCCGCACCTTGCCCTCGCGTGCAAGCTTGTTCAGCAGGGCAAGGACTGTAGTATCACTGGCATTTGTATATTTCTTGGCAAGCGCCCTTGCCATTGCAGTCCGCGTGGCTTTTTCCTGCGGGCTTAGTCCAGGCCAGCGCTTTTTTGACAATCGCAGCAGCAGTTGCCGCAATGCCAGCCGCCTTTTTTCTGCGGCAAGCGTGCGCCAGCGTACCGCTTCGGGAGACAATGTTCTGCCGCAGGACGCCGGTTCGCCATACTTGTCGCGGCGCAGGGTGCCCATTCCCCAACCAGTTTTTCTTGGCGCCCGCTCGGCTCCATGATGATAACCCGGCATAATAAACCCCTTCTTTTCCTTTTTATTTAAACGTTTCTCTCAGGGCTTCAGAATCTCATGGCTTCCATCGCCCGCGAGAGGTCTTTTTCCTCTATTACGAAGATTGTGTCTGTCCAGCTGCTGGCTGTTTCAAGCAAATTCACCCCGTGCTCTGCGAGCTGCCCGTAAACATAGTCCAGCACTCCGGGGGTGCTTTCAATCTCCCTGCTTGATTTCATGACTATTTCCACCAACCCGCTGCTTGTTTTGACAACAAACTGCTCAAACATCCTCTTTACGCGCTCAACCCATTCCTCGCCCAGAATGAGCGTTATTGT
>JAPLVT010000039.1 GCA_026396975.1 Candidatus Iainarchaeum sp. | reverse complement strand
ACGCACAAATGAGGCCTTATGCCACCCACAGGCAAAACTAAAAGGCGCTGGCTAAAATCCAGCCTGCTTAGGCAGTCCCTTTGGAGAAAGGGCAGGGAAATAAGCCTCGAAAATTTCCCGCCTGAACTGCGCGGCACGCTTAAAAGGCGGACCGCTGTTGCGCTAAAAGCAATCCACGGCTTCAGGCCGCAGTGGGTGGAATGGGGCGGGGAAAAAAAGGGCGGAAAAGTCAGGCTAATGTTCAAGCCTGTTTTGGGCCACAAGAGCATTTCGCGGGTTGACGACGGTGCGGAGCATAACCCCCAAATAGAGGACTTTCCCGCTGATTTCATGTTCGGCTTCAAGGACTGGGTCGGATTGACAGTGCGCTTCATGGCAAAGCCGAGCGCTGCCGAGAGGGCAAGATTCAGGGAATTGTCCAGGCTTGATACCCCCAGTGGCCGGAAGATTTTGTGACATCCGCAAAAGGCGCGCTAGGCTATGTCGGCGGCACTGTTACTTTTGCCGGAAAGGAGAAAAAGCCAAGTTTTTTTGTGCAGTGCATAGAGGTGAGGGGGGAATATTATCGCATTCCGAAGGCAGTTAGGAGGCGCTATGGGGGTTGGCAAAAGCGCTGGGTTGGCATTGCCGAACAGCAGTGCAGGGCAATGGGCTTTGAGCGCATGGCTATAATTCCAAGCACTGACAAGCTGTTCTTGCGCAGGGATGTCAGAATACAGCCTGAAACAAAAAAGGCGCTGTACGCCACGCTCCCGGAATCGATGGGATACCGGCTTGAAACACTTTCCGTGCCAACCAGCGAAGGGATGCGGGAAGCGCAATATTACACAAAAAAACTTGGTTAAGATTCGGCTTTTTTATGCTTTAGCCGAGCGCTATGTTAGCTTTTTAAACATTCCCAGGGGCTATTTTTGTAATAGTTTTTCTTTTTTCTGCCGATGAAAATGAGGCGGTCTCATGGCCGCTGAGGAGGTGTAATTCGTTATGGCAGGATTGGTTCAGTTTAACGTGCCCGACCAGTTGCAGGCTGAACAGCTTCAGTTGGTTGAAAAGGCGCAAAAGAAGGGAAAAATAAGGGTTGGAATAAACGAGGTAACCAAAGCGGTTGAAAGGGGGCAGGCAAAGCTTGTTCTAATCGCGATGGACGTCAGCCCTGTGGAAATAGTAATGCACTTGCCGCTTTTGTGCGACGAGAAAAAAATCCCTTTCACTTACGTGAAGGGAAAGAAAGAGCTTGGCGAAAAAGCCGGCCTGAACGTTGGCACAGCGGCAGCTGTGATAGCCGACGAGGGCGACGCGAAGAAAGAGCTGCAGGACATAGTCAAAAAACTCGCCGAACTGCGCAAATAAAGAGAGTGAAAAAAATGGACAGAGGAACACCCGCGGAAATAGTGGAAATAGTCAAGCGCACCGGCGTGCACGGCGAGGTCGTGCAGGTTCTCTGCAAAATACTCGAAGGGCCTGAGAAAGGCAGGGTAAAGCGCAGGAACATTACCGGCAACGCCCAGAAAGGCGACATGCTGGTGCTTTTGAACACTGAAAGGGAAGCAAAAGAGATAAGGGGCAAAAAGTAAAACGGCGGTGAAAAAAAATGGCGAAATGCGTTTTTTGCGGCGAAACAATAAAGCCTGGAACAGGCCTGTTGTTCGTCAAAAAGGAAGGCGCTGCATTGTTTTTCTGCGGCAGGAAATGCGAGAAAAACACCCTGCTGCTGCACAGGAACCCTGCGAAAGCCAACTGGACACAGGCTTTCCTGCAGGAAAAGCACAGGGCACAGGCGGCTGCCGACAGGGGAAAAGCCAAAAAGGAAGAGCACGCCGGGCACGGCGGAAAAAAGAAATAAGCGCAGGCAAAGCCGGGCGGGACAAAAAAAACAAACCTGGCAAAGCCAAAGCGAAAAGGCACGACGGCAATGCCTGGCATCGCAGAAAATAAATTTTGGGCAAAGCCAAAGCGAAAAAAGCACGGCAATGCTGAACTCGTGCAAAAAAAATCAATTGGGGCGAATAGGATGACGCTGGAAAGGACACTGGTGATAGTAAAGCCGGATGCGATAAACAGGAACCTTGCGGGGGAAATAACCAGCAGGTTCGAGCGCAAGGGACTGAAGATTGTCGCAATGAAAATGCAGAGCCTGCAGCCGTACGTGCTGAAGGAGCATTACGCGCACCACAAGGACAAGGCCTTCTACGGGGAACTGATACGATACATGTCGAGCATACCCTGCATCCTGATGATACTGCAGGGGAAAGAGGCTGTAAAGGTAGTGCGCAAGCTCGTGGGAGGCACTCAGGGCAGGGAAGCCGAGCCAGGAACAATAAGGGGAGACTACAGCGTGAGCAACCAGACAAACTTGGTGCACGCTTCCGACAGCGTTGAGACAGCGAACACGGAAATAAAGAGGTTCTTCAGCGAAAAGGAAATCTGCGACTACCAAAAAATGGACTTCGACTGGGTTTACAGCAAGGACGAAAAATACCTCGCGAAAAAGTGAGGCAAAAATTTTCTCAAAAAGATTTGGGGCAAAAATTTCGGGGTTGTTTTGGAAAAAGGTGAATAAATTGAAAATTCTGGTAAAAAAGCTTTCGGGCGACGCAATAGTTCCCGCTTACGCGCACAAGGGAGACAGCGGAATGGACTTGTTCGCGAACGAGACAGCGGAACTGCAGCCCGGGGAGCGCAGGCTTGTGAAGACAGGCATTGCAATCGCTGTTCCGCATGGATTCGAGGCTCAGGTAAGGCCGAAAAGCGGCATAGCGATCAACGACGGCGTTACAGTGCTTAACACCCCGGGAACAGTCGACAGCAGTTACAGGGGAGCGGTCTGCGTTATTCTCGTGAACCTCGGCGACAAGAAATACCTTGTTGAAAAGGGAAAGAAAATCGCGCAATTGGTGATAAACAAGGTGGAAGAAGCGCAGGTGGAAATTGCAGATGACCTGGACAAGACAAGCAGGGGCGCGGGCGGGTTCGGAAGCACTGGCCTGCACGGAAAAAAAGAGGGCGGGCAAAAATGATTCGGCAGCCGATTGTCACTGTGCTGGGGCATGTCGACCACGGCAAAACCAAATTCCTTGACAAAATCAGGGGAACGACAGTGGCGGAAAAAATAATAAAACACATCGCGGGCGACCTAATGCTAAAATTCGGATTCCAGGTCGACCTGCCGGGATTGCTTTTCATTGACACGCCGGGGCACGCGGCTTTCACATCACTCAGGGAGAGGGGCGGAAGCATCGCAGACCTTGCAGTCCTCATTGTTGACCTTACACAGGGATTCCAGGAGCAGACGATAGAGGCACTTAACATACTCAAGGAATTCAAAACGCCGTTCATTGTGGGCGCAAACAAGATCGACCTTGTTTTCGAGTGGCAAAGCAACCCGGGGGGATTCAGCAAAAACCTGCAGCTGCAGAGCGAGAGGGGCAAAAAGGCGCTTGACGAAAAAATATACCTGCTTGTGGGAAAACTGCACGAGCTCGGGTTCCAGAGCGAGCGCTTTGACAGGTGCAGCGATTTCACAAAGCAGGTCCCGATAGTGCCGATTAGCGCGAAAACAGGCGAAGGCCTGCCCGAGATACTGATGCTTCTTGCCGGATTGAGCCAGCGTTTCCTGCGGAAGCAGCTCAGCATTGAGGAGAACGAACCCGGCAAGGGAACGATTCTTGAGGTAAGGGAAGAGAAAGGGCTTGGAAAGACAGTCGATGTCATATTGTACAGCGGCGTGCTGAACGTTAACGACAAGATTGTGCTTGGCGGAAAGAACGGCGTGATTGAAACGAAAGTAAGGGCATTGCTGATGCCAAAGCCGCTGCACGAGATTCGAACAAACGGGCTTGACAAGTTTTTGAACGTCAAAAGCGTGCACGCCGCAGTGGGAGTAAAAATCGCTGCGCCGAACCTTGGCGAGGCGCTTGCGGGCTCCCCGCTGCTGGTTGAGAAAAGCGGAAAAGAAGCCGAGATAGTGGCGAAAGAAATAGCCGCTGTAAAGGTCGAGACAGACGCTGTAGGGCCCATACTAAAGGCCGACACGCTCGGGGCACTTGAGGCAATGATGGTCCTGATGCGCAAAGAAAGGGAATTGAAGCCGAAGAGAGCTGATGTCGGGGATGTCACGCGCAAGGACGTTGTCGAGGCAGTTGCCGTCAGGGAGCACGAGCCGTTGAAGGGCATTATTTTCGCCTTCAACGTGAAGATTGAGGAGTCGGCGCAGGCCGAAGCCGAAAAGAACTGCGTGCGCCTGTTCCAGGGAAACGTGATTTACAAGCTTATTGAGGATTACGACGCATGGGTAAAGCAGCAGATGGAACTGCGGAACAAGGACAGGCTGAGCAAGCTTGTGCTGCCGGCCAAGCTGCGCTTCATGCAGGGATTTATTTTCAGGCACAGCAAGCCGGCGATTGTCGGCATAAAGGTCCTGGACGGCAAGCTTCGCCCGGGAGTGCGCCTGTTCAACGAAAAAGGCGGCATTGTTGGAAAGGTCGGCGCCATGCAGGTGCAGGGAAAAGGAATCGAGGAAGCCTGCAGGGGGCAGGAGGTCGCGGTTTCGATAGAGGGCGGCGTAGTAGGAAGAAACATGCAGGAGAACGACGTGTTGTATACTTTTATTCCTGAAAAGCAGTTCTGCTCCCTGCTCGAAATGGGCAGCTGCATCTGCGGCGAGGAAACAGGGCTGATAGCCGAAATAAAGCGGCTGCAGGAAAAAGTCAAAGAAGAGGAGAGTGGCTGAACAGCACAATAGCGGGATGCTTTGCGAAGCATTTTTCCCACCTTGAAAAGCGAAGCTTTTCGAGGCCTCGCAAACAGCTGTTTGCAAGGAGGCTTTTTTCCGCAGAAAAAAGGCTTACCGCCAGCAGGCGGTTTTTTCCCAAGGCTTTTTCCGGCAGGAAAAAGGCTTTTGCATTGTTCGGCAAAAAAAACCTAAAAAGGGAGAGGGTAATTGATGAATCTGGTCATAGCTGACCCAAAGACAGGCAGGGCATACAAC
Organism: Candidatus Iainarchaeum sp.; assembly: GCA_026396975.1. GTDB lineage: Archaea > Iainarchaeota > Iainarchaeia > Iainarchaeales > JAPLVT01. Next base: position 3,916 of record JAPLVT010000039.1, on the reverse strand, counting down.
AAGAAGACAGAGCAGCCGGTTTTCCTCAATAGGCGCGTCGGGGAAGAGGTTGACCTCACAACAGTCGGCCTGCCGGGCTTCAAGGCGAAGATAACCGGCGGCAGCGACAAGCAGGGCTTTCCAATGAAGCCGACACTGCAGGGGCTGGCAAGGAGAAAAGTGCTGCTCAAGCTTGGCGTTGGCTTCAGGTCCGAAAGGAAAGGAATGGCGCTGAAGAAAACAGTCAGGGGCAACACAGTCGGCGCAGACATAATGCAGCTGAACCTTGCGGTGACAGCGCACGGCGGCAAGCCGCTGGGCGAACTGCTGCCTGCCGGCGGAGACAAGAAAAAAGAGACAAAGGAAACAGCGAAAGAAAGAATGATAAGGCAGAGCCTTGAAAACGTCGGCAACGTTGCGCTTGCAGAGGAAGCAAAGAAAATCAAGGGCAAAACAAAGGGCTGAAACAATATATTCCACTGGTTTTAACCAGTGGAATATGTGTGTCAACCTTGCAAAACAATGTTTTGCGAGGCCTCGTGAAACAGCGGTTTCACAAGGAAACCACCAGTAAGCCACAGAATTTATTCGGTGGTTTTTAACAGTGCAAAAAAAATTTGGGAGCAGTAGGAATGCGCAAAAGTCTTGAGGAAGAGGAAAGCGTCGGGCAGCATGAAAAGAAGCCTGCCCATACAGCAGCCGGCGGCACAGCCAAGCCGCATGCCGAGCATAGCGCAGGGCGCGCAGAGAAAAAGCACTCAGGGCACGCTGAAAAGGCGGCAGGTACTGCCGGAAAGGCAGGGCACGAAGCCAAGGCTGGCAGCGGCGCCGTACAGGCGGACCTGAACATCGGCATGGTGGGGCACGTTGACCACGGCAAGACAAGCCTGACATTCGCAATAACAGGCAAGTGGACTGACACCCACAGCGAAGAGCTGAAGAGAGGCATCAGCATCAGGCTCGGCTACGCGGACGCGACTTTCTACAAGTGCGAACAATGCGAGGGAAGCGAGGCTTACACAAACAAGGCTGTCTGCCCGAACTGCGGGAAAAAAGCAACGCTGCTGAGGAGGGTTTCTTTTGTGGACGCGCCTGGGCACGAAACTCTGATGGCGACAATGCTGAGCGGCGCGGCCTTGATGAACGGCGCGATTCTTGTGATTGCGGCAAACGAGCAGTGCCCGCAGCCGCAGACCGAAGAGCACCTGATGGCCATAAAAATCGCCGGCATAGAAAATCTCATTGTCGCGCAGAACAAAATCGACCTTGTGGACAAGGCGCAGGCGCTTGAGAACGGAAAGCAGATTGCCATGCTGCTGGAAAAATACGGCTATAAGAACGTTCCAATAATCCCGATTGCCGCAACCTTTTCTACAAACCTCGACATGCTGATTGAGGCCATAGAGCGGCATATTCCGACCCCGCACTTTGACACGCAATCCCCGTTGCTGATGTACTGCGCGCGCAGTTTCGACGTGAACAAGCCAGGAACAACGCCCGAAAAGATTGTCGGGGGCATTGTCGGCGGAAGCATTGTGCAGGGGAAAGTAAAGGTCGGCGACGAGATTGCCATTTCGCCCGGCGTTGACGGCAGGGAAATAAAAACGCGCGTAAAGAGCCTCAGCTGTGTCGGAGGGCAATTGCAGGAAGCAAGGCCTGGCGGCCTGGTTGCCGCTGGCACAGGGCTGGATCCCACCCTTACGCAGAACGACAGGATGAGGGGCCAGGTAATCACAAATCCGGGCTCGCTGCCGCAATCTGTTGACAAGCTGCAATTGCAGGTCAGTTATTTCGAGCGCCTGCTTGCGGGCACAGAGAAAAAAATCGCCACCAATGACACTGTTGTGCTGACTGTAGGCACCATGAGCGTTGTAGGTGTTGTCACGGGCATGCAGGGAAACAAGATAAACATTTCTTTAAAGGGAAAGGCAGTCGTGCTGCCGAAGCAGAAGATTGCAATCAGCACGAAGGACAGCGGAAGATGGAGGCTGGTGGCATACGCAGTCGCATAATGGGGCTGCTGGCACAGGAGAGGCAGGCTGGCAGGCTGCCGGCGAAAAAACCCAAAAAAAAATTTCCGGGGTTTGCTTTGACACTAACATGCTGCTTGCGATACAGCAGTTCGGCATTGATGTTTTCGCTGAGGTAAAAAAAATGTTCGGGGCAAAAATTGCATTGGTGGCGCCTGAACAGGTGCTTTGGGAGCTCGCGGCATTGGAGAAAAAAGGGTTGAAAATGCGGAAAGCAGTTGCGGTCGCAAAAATCGCGCTTGAAAAAAACAATGTGAAAAAGATTTCTTTTGCCGCTGCCGGAGCCGCTGATGAGGCTCTGATGGGGCTTGCGAGGCAGGGTTGGGTGGTTGCAACCAACGACAGTGCCCTGAGAAAAAAAATAAAGGGGTTTGGTGGGGCGATTATTTACATCAGGCAGCGAAAATTCATTGTTGGTGGCTGAATGCGCCCACGCGATGGCGGATAGTTTTTATTTGTGGAAGGGATTGTTTTTATCGCTCAAGGAGGGTTTTAGGGTATGTACAGCATTGTGAAGATTAAGGAAAAAGTGAGGGTGCCGCCGAAAATGTTCAGCGACAAGCTGGAAAAGTCCATTCTTGCGATAGTGCAGGAAGAATACGAGGGCTTGATAGACGAGGACATTGGGCTTGTTATTGCAGTGACAAAGGTTGACAGCGTTGGCGAGGGCAACATAGTTCTTGGGGACGGCGCCGCGTACTACGAAGCCGATGTCGAGATGCTTGTTTACAAGCCTTTCGTGCACGAGATTGTAGAGGGAAACATTAGCGAGGTAACGGAATTCGGTGCATTTGTAAGGATAAGCCCTATAGAGGGGCTAATTCACGTGAGCCAGATTATGGACGATTTCATCAACTACGACGCCAAACTGCCGGGCTTTGTTGGCAAGAAAACAAAAAAGAAGCTTGTTGTCGACGAGGTGGTGCTGGCAAGGATTGTCAGCGTTTCGCTGAAGGGAAACATCCAGAACAGCAAAATAGGCCTCACAATGAGGCAGCCCTTCCTCGGAAAACAAGAGTGGGCAAAAATAGACGAAAGCGCAGTAAAAACAGGCGCAGCGCCAATCGGCCCAAAGAAACAAAAGCAGGAGAGGCAGCCAAGAGACGAAAGGGGAAAAGGAAGGAGAAGGGAATAAAAAGCCTGGAAAAACAAGGCAATAAAAACAGAAATCTGAAAAAAAGCCTAATCGGCAAAAAAAACAAAAACTTGAAGGGAGCGTAAGAAAAAATGCTGAAAGAGAGAGCCTGCAGGAACTGCAGGATGGTCGTGCTGGAAGAGCAGGACTGCCCGAACTGCGGGGGAAAAGCGTTCACCACCTTCTGGAGAGGATACGTGGTGATAACAGACCCCGAAAAAAGCGAAATCGCAAAAAAAATGGGCATCAGCAGGCCGGGCAAGTTCGCATTGAGACTGAGCAGGTAAAAAAAAGCAATCCGTTTTGGAGGATGTTCAAATGAAGGTAGAAATAGCGGGTAAAAGGGACAACAAAAGCCTGCAGAGGGCCGAGGTGCGCTTCAATGTAAAAGACGCCGCGGTAACGCCGAACAGGAAAGAACTCAGGGCAAAACTGGCCGCACTGCAAAACTCGAAAGAGGAGCTAGTGATAGTTGACAGCATCATGCACAACTTCGGCTTGCGCGAGGCAAGCGGCGAAGCGAAAATATACAAGGACGAGAAAGCGCTGAAAGCAGCAGAAAGGCCGTTCATGATAGGAAGGAACATAGGGCAGAAGAAAAAGCCCGGCGAAAAGAAAGCCAAGAAAGCGGCTGCCGCGAAAAAAGAGGAAGCGGCACCGGCAAAGAAAGACGAAAAACCAGCGAAAGAGGAAAAGGCAGCGCCGAAACAGGAAGAAGCACCCGCGCCGAAAAAAGGGGAAAAGCCTGCACAGGCATGAATGATTCTGGAGG
>JAPLVT010000124.1 GCA_026396975.1 Candidatus Iainarchaeum sp. | reverse complement strand
CGCGGCGTCAGGGTTATTGTTGCCAACTGCATCCGCAGGCTTTTCGAGCTGAGGGGGCTGCCGCTGCCGCATTTGTGGTATTACCCGAAGCAATTCAAGAGCGTCTTCGGTTTTCACATTGACATGGATTACTTTGACGCCGACACGCTGAAAACAATCGCGCTGATGAACAGGCTGCGCGTTGACGCACTCTGGTTCCTCAACATGGAAGCAGCGGAAAACTCTTCAGACCCAAAAATAATGCAAGAGCTGCTCTGCCAGCGGCAAATCGGCCAGCACGGCTACAGGCACGCGTATTACAGCGACCAGCAGCAAAGCCATGAAAACGCGATAAAAGGCGATAAAGCCGCGCGCAAATCCGGCGCAAAGCCAAACAGCTTCAGCGCCCCCAACGGCGTCTGGAACAACGGCATCGGCAGTGCTGTTGCGCAGTTGGGGTATGATTTCGCAATGGGTTTCGGGCTGGACCAGGACAACCTTCCTTTCAACCCGATTGTCAGCGGGAAAGAAGCGCCTTACCTGTTTCTTCCTTCGCACCCGATCTGCATTGCAATGCTCAAGGCTTATGATTTCTGCGAGCGCGACATGCTCGATTACTTCAAAACGGTTATAGGGCGCAACATCGCGCTCGGCATTCCGCTTTTCTTCTACAGCCACCCGTTCAAGGAAATTGCAAGGTTCCCGCGCGTCGTTGAAACAATAGCCACGGAAGCGCGCAGGCGCGGCGACGTATGGGAGGCAAGCCACTTGGATTTCGTTCGCTGGTGGAAAAAAAGGCAGGGATTTTTTTTCACGGCGCAATTCGACGGCAAAGCAGTGTCAATAAAATGCGCTGCAGCGCCGGACGCGAGCATCGCGGTCGTGAGCGGCGGAAAGCGCTTTTTCCTCAGAGCAAAATCGCAAAAAATAAAATTGTCTTCTTTGCGCGGCGGAGAAAAGCTTTTCGATGGCTTTGTGCATGACACGGTTCCGCGCGCCAGCCCTTTCGGCAAAAAATACCTCGCGAAAAAGCTTGCGGGGCACGGCATGAACCTGATTAGAAAGATAAGGAAAAACATTGGGGAGTGATTTTTTTGCGGTCCACGAAACAGTTTTTGGCGAAGATGCTGCCCGCCCCCTTGAAAAGAGCCGTGAAGCGCGTGCTGCGCTTGCCGCTGAGGCTCTGGACCTACAAGAAGAAATTCGAGGGCGTTGTAATCGGAAAAGAAGACATTGTGAGCGGCCTGCGCTCGCTCGGAATAAAAGATGGCGACACGATTTTTGTGCACAGCAGCTTCAGCGCATTCGGCTTCGTGAAGCGCGGACCGGAAGAGGTCATTGAGGCGCTGCTCGAAGCCGTTGGGCGGGATGGGAATGTCTGCATGCCTTCCTTCGGGCCTTTGCCGGACGACAAAACATTTGATGTTCGCGGCACTCCATGCGCGCTTGGCAAGATTCCTGAAACATTCCGGCGCATGCCCGGCGCGAAGCGCAGCCTGAGTCCGACGCACAGCGTCGCTTGCATCGGCAAGGATGCTGATTTCATTACAAAAGGCCATTTGAAGGATGAAACAGCTTTCGGCAAATCCTCGCCCTACTACAAGATGATGGAAATGGGCGGCAAGGTTGTCTGCCTTGGCAGCCCTTTCACGAGAAGCCTTACCTGCAATTACCTTATCGAGGAGGAAGCGAGCGACCGGTTTCCTGTGCGGGTTTATGAAGAAGAATTGAGGGAATTCGTTGTAATTGATGAAAAAGGAAAAAAGTTTTTTGTAAAAAAGAAATACCACGACAAATCGCTTGACCCGATCAGGGTTGACAACAGGCCGGAGATCGCGGGCTGGCTCGAGAGGCTGATGGCTGAAAAAGGCAGGCTTCGCAGGGCGAAAATCGGCGAGGCGGCAGTGCGCGTCTACGCCATCAAAGGGCTTGTGGACACGCTTAGGGAGCTGCTGCAGGAAGGAAAAACGATTTACGCGAAGGAATAAAAAGGCGGCGGCGAGGCAATCACTGTCAGGGCTGATGTTGCGGACCAGAGGCAATGCGCTGAAATGATTGCTGCAGTCAAGCAAAAATTTGGCAGGATTGATATTCTTGTCAACAACGCTGCAATTACGATTGACAAGGCTTTCAAGAACAGCACGAAGCAAGAATGGGACCAGATAATGTCGGTGGACCTTGACAGCCTTTTCAACACAGTGCATCCGACAGTGCAGATAATGCTGGAGCAGGCAAGCGGCTGCATCGTGAACGTTGCTTCCGCAAGCGGCGAAACAGGCTTCTTCGGTCAGGTGAGCTACAGTGCGGCAAAAGCCGGGGTAATCGGCTTTACAAAGGCGCTTGCGAAAGAGGTTTCCGGCAAGGGCATTAGGGTTAACGCCGTCAGCCCAGGAATTGTTGGCGGCACTCAGATAAGCGACAAGATTCCGGAAGAATACAAAAAGAAATTCGCTGAAGCAATTCCGCTAAAGCGCTTTGGCACTCCGGAAGAAATCGCAAAAGCGGTCTTGTTCCTCGCAAGCGACGACAGCAGCTACATCACAGGGCAGGTGCTAAGAGTCAACGGCGGGCTGGTAATCTGACAGCCCTGGTTTTGTGCATGGTCTGGCTTAACAACATCTTTTTAATAATTCCACCCCTTGATTTATATTAAAAAATCAGACAGGAAAGGCATGGCTTTGTTCATGCCAGTCGGCTTTATAAAATCGAAATTTAACAACAGCAGGTTGAGCGCATGACAGGCGGAATGAAAGCAGGGTTCATTGGATACCGGCATTTCGCCGAAACGCTGAGGGGCTTGTTTGAGGAGAACGGGGCAACAAGGGACTTCCTGTTTTTTCATCCCACCAAAAAACTTGAAAACATGGACCATACAAATAAACTGGAGGACTTGCTTGGCTGTGATTTCATCGTTATTGCATCTCCCGACGAAACCCACGGCCAGTATCTCCGCCGGCTGCAGGACTACGGCGGATATGTTTTTTGCGAAAAAATCCCGGTAACAACATGGAGTGACTTGAAATTCCTGAAAGAACATCCAAACCAGAAACTGTACTTTGACTTCTGTTACAGAAAAAGCCATTTGTACCCAATTCTGAAAGAGAAGCAGTCGAAAATATTGCATATAAACCACAAATGCAGCCACGGGCTTGCGCTGAAAGAAGAGTACAGAGGCAGCTGGAGAAGCAAAGCGGCGAAAGCGCCGTTGGGAGTGTTCCAGCTCAGCGGAATACACTTCTTTGACCTGCTTGTTTTCTGCTTCGGGCGGCCGGTATCATACCATACCGCCGCAAGAAATCTTTCCCCAAACGGCGATTCCATAGACAACTTCAGCATAAGCCTCGAGTTTAAAAATGGCATAACCTCAAATCTGTTCTACAGCTACACTTCACCGTACTGCCTCAGCACAGAAATAGTGACAACAGACGAACTGATTGTGGCAGATAGCCTAGAGTTTTCCGTTTTCGGGCCGAGGGAAACTTTCGACAAAAAAGGCAGGTTCACTGCCCCGCCCCTGCTGTCAAAACAAAAAACGCGCTTGTACGAAGATTCCTTGAAAAATCGGTTGACTATTTCATAAAAACAGTTCAGTCCAGGGGAGTTTTCCAGGAGGCATCATCAGAAAACAATCTGCTGTCAACAGAACTGTTCCTTGAACTCCTGGGCAAGGTCAAAAGACGAGCATAGGGCGGAAAAATGCATTACAAAATACGAAACTCGCGGAGCATTGGTTTTCTAAACAAAAAAAAAGCCGAACTGACGTATGTCAAAGACAAGGTATCCAAAGCAAAAGACATTGACAAAACAATCCAAAGCGGGATACTGAAAAACCTCAAGACAATTATGGGAAACCAGGAAGTGGAGTGGCTGTCAAAAAACGGGGAAGACCGGGTGGTAGAGTACCTTATCCACAGGTACAAATTCAAAATATACCCAAAAATGAAAATTCTTGCCCCATTTCCGCTGTATCTCCTGATTGAGCCGACCTCAATCTGTAACCTGAATTGCGTAATGTGCTTCCAGCAGGACAGCTTCTTCAGGGAAAAAGAGAACCTCGGCACAATTGATTTCGAATTTTTCAAAAGCCTCGTTGACCAGGCAATTGAAAACGACTGCAAAGCCCTGACAATGGCCTCAAGGGGCGAGCCAACGCTTCACAAAGAGTTCGGCAGAATGCTCAGGTACTGCAAGGGCAAGTTTTTGGAATTAAAAATCAACACAAATGCAACCATGCTAGACGAAAAAACCAGCAGGGGCATTCTTGAAGCAGGAGCAGACATCGTTGTGTTCTCCATCGGCTCTTCACGACCTGAGGAATACAAAAAGATCCAGGTTGGGGGGAAATTTGAAGCGGTGCTGGAAAACATCAAACGGTTCAACGAGATGAGGAACTCAAAAAGAGAGTGCAATAAAACGTCCCTGCGGGTCTCAGGAGTTTACCTCGGCGTCCAGAACAAAAAAGATTTCCTGGCTTT
>JAPLVT010000009.1 GCA_026396975.1 Candidatus Iainarchaeum sp. | reverse complement strand
GAAAGCAAAAAAGCGCAAGGGCACAGCTGAGAATAAAAGCGCGCTGCCAGGCGCTGGCGCCAAGAGGCGGGCCGTTGTTGTTTTCAAGTTGTTCTCTTTTGCGCTCACGATAATTGTAGTTGTAGCGGGTTTTTGGGTTCTGCCCATGCTGCCGGGTGTTGTGCCGACACATTGGAACGCTGCGGGGCAGATTGACGGTTATGGGCCGAACTGGATTGCCGCAATGCTGATGCCTTTGATCATGGCTGGAATGCTGCTCTTTTTTGCGCTGATACCGAGAATAGACGTTTTCAAGCATAACCTGAAGATGTTCGAGCGCGAGTACTGGGCGCTTGCATGCGTGCTGATGCTTTTCTTTGCCGCGCTTTTTGCAATGATTCTTGCGCCGAACTTCGGCTTTAAGCCGGACGTCGTGGACTTTATGGTCATTTCCTTTGCGCTGCTTTTTGCGGCGATAGGCTACCTCATGCCGAGGTTCAAGCGCAACTTTTTCGTCGGCATCAGGACGCCTTGGACGCTCGCAAGCGACGCTGTCTGGAAGAAGACTCACGCCGCAGGCGGCAAGCTTTTCATGCTTTGCGCGCTTCTTTCCGTGCTTTCTCTTTTCGCGCCTGCGTACGCTTTTTTCGTTACAGTAGGCAGCGTTTTAGTTGCGGCAATAGCGCTTGTTGTTTACTCGTACTTCCTTTTCAAAAAAACAGGCGCAAAACTGCAATTGTGAGCAAGGCGCGGCAAAGCATTTTAAAGAGTGTTCAAAAAATCATTCTTTTTCAACGGCTTGTTTTAAACAGTATTTTTTTCGCACGCTTTAAAAGAACCTTTTTCTTTCCTCGCGCATGTTTTCTTCTTTCTTGATTTCCTCGAACAGCTCGCGCTGCTTCCTGCTCATTCCCCTCGGGGTTTCAACTATAACCTTTGCGTAAAGGTCGCCGTAGCCATTGCCCCTCAATTGCCTTATTCCCTTTCCCTTAAGCCTGAATATTGTACCGCTCTGCGTGCCGGGCGGAATTTTTACTGTGGCAGCGCCGTCCAGAGTCGGCACGTCAAGCTTTGTGCCCAATGCCGCTTCGCTGAAGCTGATTGGCATTTCCGTGAAGATATCCACCCCATCCCTTTTGAACAGCTTGTGGGGTTCTACAAACACCACAACAAATAGGTCTCCCGCAGGGCCGCCTTTCGCGCCAGAGTTTCCCTCGCCGCCCAAGCGCAAATGGTTCCCGTTGTCTATGCCGGCGGGAATTTTCACTTTTATTTTTTTTCTAGCCCTAACTATCCCAAGGCCGCCGCATTTTTTGCAGGGATTCCTTATTGCCCTGCCGCTGCCGCCGCACTTGCCGCAGGTTGTCTGCGTTGAAAATATTCCAAATGGAGTGCGCTGTGTTTTTCCTGTCACTCCGCTTCCTTTGCACTGGTAGCATGTTTCTTCCCCGCTGCCGCCCGCGCCCTTGCATTCGCCGCATTGCTCAAGCCTCTCAACCTCGATTGTCCTTTCTGTTCCAAAAGCCGCTTCTTCAAAAGGGATATTAAGGTCGAAGCGCAAATCGCTTCCCCTGCGCGGCGCGCTTTTGCGCTGTTGCCTTCCGCCGAATGCGCCGCCGAATCCGAACAAGTCACCCATGTCCCCGAATCCCGCAAAGCCGTTGAAGATGTCCCCAAAATCAAAGTCGAAGCCCTGCGCGTTCGCTCCCCTGGTCTGACAGCACCTGGTATGCCTCGAGTGTTTCCTTGAATTTTTCTTCCGCGTCGTGCTCCTTGTTGAGGTCGGGGTGGTATTGTTTTGCGAGGCGCTTGTAAGCGGATTTCACATCATCCGCGCTTGCGCCTTTTTTCAGGCCCAAAACATCGTAGTAATCGCGCTTTTCCGGCATAAGAACAAGTAGACTTATAACAGGTTAAAATAGGTTCTTACTTCTTGTCGTCCTTAACCTCGTAATCCGCGTCGACAACATCGCTGTCCTCATCGCCACCGGGTCCGCCCTTTCGGCTTCCGCCATGGCTGCCTCCGGCGTTCCCGCTATTTCCGCCGCCCTGCGCTCCCTGCTTTTTGGCGGCGTCCTCCTGCGCTTTCCTGTAAATTTCAGTGCCGATTTCCTGCATGCGCCTGTTCAGTTCCTCCATTTTGCTTTTGATTGCGGGCACGTCCTTGGGCTCTTTTCCGAGCAGCTGCTTCAGGTCTTCGTTCAGGCCCTTTACTGCCTCAAGCTTTTCCTTTCCCGCCTTGTCTTTCATTTCCTCAAGCATCTTGTCAGTGCTGTAAGAGAGCGCGTCTGCCTGGTTGACTGTTTCAACCTCTTCCCTGCGCTTCTTGTCCTCTGCGGCGTGTGCCTCTGCTTCCTTTCGCATGCGCTCTATCTCATTCTCGTCCAGCTTCTGCGAGGCAACTATTTTGATGCTCTGCTCTTTTCCAGTGCCGAGGTCTTTTGCTGTAACGTTCACTATTCCGTTCGCGTCAATGTCGAACGTTACTTCTATCTGCGGCACTCCCCTTGGCGCAGGCGGTATCCCAATCAGCTGGAACCTGCCGAGGCTTTTGTTGTAAGCAGCCATATCCCTTTCGCCCTGCAGCACGTGGATGTCAACAGCACGCTGGTTGTCCTCGGCAGTGCTGAAAATCTGGCTTTTCTTTGTGGGAATTGTCGTGTTCCTCTGTATTAGCGGTGTCCTAATGCCGCCGAGCGTCTCGATTCCGAGCGTGAGCTGCGTGACATCAAGCAACAGCACATCCTTTATTTCACCGCCGAGCACCCCCGCCTGTACCGCTGCCCCCATTGCAACGCACTCCATTGGGTCAACGCCCCTTTCGGCTTTTGCCCCCAGGTTTTTTTCCACGAACTGCTGGACAATTGGCATTCTTGTCGGGCCACCGACCATAATGACCCTGCCGATGTCCTTTGGCTCGATTTTTGCGTCCGCAAGAGACCGCATCACGGGCTTTTCGCATTTCTTTATTATCGGCTCCATCAGCTGCTCAAGCTTTGCCCTGGTGAGCTTAATCGCGAAGTGCTTCGGGCCGTTCTTGTCGGCAGTGATGTAAGGCAAGTTGATGTCTGTTTCAACAACAGTTGAAAGCTCTATTTTCGCTTTCTCGGCTGCCTCGCGCAGGCGCTGCATTGCCATGCTATCTTTCTTCAGGTCAACGGCCTGCTCTTTCTTGAATTCCCCTACAAGGTAATCCACAAGAATGTTGTCCATGTCAGTGCCGCCGAGCTGGGTGTCGCCGCTCGTGCTCTTCACTTCAAATACTCCCTCGCCGAACTCCATTATTGTTACATCAAGAGTTCCGCCCCCAAGGTCAAAAACAAGTATTTTCTGCTCTTTGCCTTTTTTGTCAAGACCGTATGCGAGCGATGCCGCTGTCGGCTCGTTGACAATCCTTATTACTTCAAGCCCTGCTATTTTTCCCGCGTCTTTTGTCGCCTGCCTCTGGTTGTCGTCAAAGTAAGCCGGCACTGTGATAACCGCTTTCTCGACTTTTTCGCCCAGAAAGTCCTCGGCGTCCTTCTTTATTTTCTGCAACAGGAAAGCGCTCAGTTGCTGCGGCGTGTACTCCTTTCCGCCGGCCTTGTACTTGAAATCAGTGCCCATTTTTCTCTTGAAAGCAGTGAAGGTCCTTTCGGAATTTGTTACAGCCTGCCTTTTCGCAGGCTCGCCGACCAGAACCCGGCCGTCTTTTTCAAATGCAACATATGAGGGAAAGGCCTTGCCGTAAATTGAGGCGCCTTCCGCGCTCGGAATTATCCTGGGCTTTCCTGCTTCAAGGAAAGCCGCCGCTGAATTGGAAGTGCCTAGATCTATGCCTATGGTTTTACTCATTTTTTATTCCCCCTGTGGATCAAATCAATTCCTATTACTTTCGCCATTTTCAAACCACCTTCAAAAATTGCCCATTTAATTTTTTTTTAAATCTTCATTAAGCGCCAATCCTGTTTCCAAAATGCTTATTTTTGCCCGCAACTCTTTTTCTTATCCTCCGTTAAAAGGAAAATCCGGCATGTCAGGCACAACGTCCTCTGGCAAGTCCAACGGATTTGGATTAAACTCAAATTCATTCTTTTTTCCCATTCGCTTTGTTCACCTTCACTTTCGCGTGCCTCAAAACCTTGCCGTTAAGCAGATACCCTTTTTGCAGTTCCCCCAGAACAGCGCAATCCTGCTTTGCGGGGTCTTTCCCCTGCATCAATGCCTCGTGCAGCATTGGGTCGAACTGCCTCCCGATTGCGGGGATTTCCTTTATGCCATGCGACTGCAGCAGCCCGTACAGCTGCTTCCTAAGCAAAACCATGCCGTTCAGCGCGTCCTCTTTTTTCACTTCCCGCCGCCCTTTCAGCTGCTCCACCGCGGCATCCATGCTATCCAGCAACCCAAGC
>JAPLVT010000132.1 GCA_026396975.1 Candidatus Iainarchaeum sp. | reverse complement strand
GGCATCCATCCCTACCGCATCAGCATTGTTGTAAAATTGGGTGTAAAAGTCTTGTGCGGTATTGGCTGATCTTGCTTGGCTAAAAACACTGTCTGCTGTGACTGTGGCTGCTGGGCTTGTTCCACCGCCTCCGGTTCCGGCTGCTATACCAGTACCCGCGCCAACTGTTCCGCCGGTTGTTGCGGTAACCACTACTCCGGTCGGTGCTGCTGTGGACTGTGTTACGCCGCTGAGTGGGGTGAATTTTTCACTCGCGCCAAACAGTTTTGATAAAACATTTGGTTGTTCAACCTTGCCGATGAGTGTTCCCGAGCCACCCGGGTTGCTTGTTACAACACCGTTTGTCTGCCGATATCCTTGGTATGTCTGTCCGTTGGCTGTAAATGATTGTATCGGCGGGTCCAGCTTTATAGTGCCTGTTGCAAGTGAATCGTCTGAATAGCGCCACTGGTTGTCTGAACCAAGAGTTACTGGCTTGCCGTTTGCAGTGCCGGTTGTAATCTTGCTTGCGGCTGCTGTTCCTGCCGCTGCATTTGCTGGCGCCTGCCCTGTTAAGAAGCTGTTTCCCTGCATGCTTGACATTATTCCGCCCAGCAATCCCGTGATTAAGCCGATTATTGCCCCCTGCTTCATTGCTTCTCCCCAGTCGCGCTCGTCGACTTTTACTGTTATTGTAAGCGACTGGTCGTAGCACTTGTTGAGCAGTTCCGCTGTGTCATACCCGTCATACGGGTTGTCGGGGTTGTCGAAGATGTTGAATTCGTATCGCGACAGCTCGATGCACCTTTCGCTTAAGATCCGCGCCCGAACCATTTTTATGAATTTGAATTGCTGTTCGTCGCTGCCCTTGGCGTAAATGTTTATCGGGTATTGCCCCGGCATGTTTTTTTCGGCGAGCACTTCTATTTCCTTGCTGTCCTTTTCTCCCAGGGTCAGCTTGTTTGTGCTGAGCGTTAAGTCGCTTTCAAGCTTTATTTCGTTTTTCACTCCGCAGCCGACTGTCTGGATTGCGAACTTGTCGCTTTTCTCCGGCTTTATTACAAGGACTTCTTTGCTGAACCCGATGCAGTCCGCGAGATTGACGGCGACTATTTCAGCCGCAATCTTGTCGCTTACCAGTTCGCTTTTTGTTTCCGTCGGGTTTTCGGCTTGGAATGTTATTTCCGCTACGCCCTTTCCGTTCACGCCCGCGCTTGGCACGAATTGCAGCACGACGCTGATGCTCTGTTCCCTGTCGATTGTTCCGATAAAGTTCTTGACATACCCGCTTGGCACTTCTACCGCGCTGTTTTCCGTCCTGATGTTGAATGTTCCAATCTGGTTTGTGCTCCATTTTGCCGTAACGCCGACATTGCGCAGCGGGACAGGCGCTCCCTCCATGGTGCAGTTGTTCTGCAGCTCGAATTCAATCTCAATGGGCTGCCCTTCCGTGCTGCCTTTCCATTCCTTGCGCGTGACGCTGAAGCATGCCGGGTCGTTTACCTCGCCTCCCAGGCCGATGCTTATTTTGAGCGGGGTGCTGATTGCCCACTCGCTGCCGTAAGCCTCTACCGTAATGTCAAGCGTTCCATCCAACTGTTTTGCCTGCTCGAGTTTCTTCCCTTTTTCGCTCAGGAACATGCGCAGTTTCATTTCCAGCAATTCGCCGGCTTTGATTGTTTCACCGGTATACCCGTAAAGTGAATTGTTAACCTTTTCTGTGTCAATCAGGCCGTACAACCGGCCGCCGATTTTCATGCTTTTTACGCGCAGGTCAAAGGCCGCCTTGTTTTCAACGCTGAACCCTTCCTCTTTTTCTGGCAGTGTTTTCGCGTTCAGCCCTATGCCGATTGTAGCCGGCTTTACGAGAATTACGCTGTTGTCAACCTGCAGTGTTTTCTGGAATGCCTCGTAGTTCGGCTTGCCGACGATTAGCGTGACTGTTTCTGCTGGCTGCAGTGCAGGCAGCCCAACTATCGCAATGCCCAGCTTGTTGGTTGTTTTCTCGCTGATTACTGCCCCGAACCTGTCCTTTATTTTCACCCTCGCGTCCTTTACTTCGGCGTTGCTCTGCTTGTCCCTCACCGTGACAGTAACGCTGTTTTCTATTCCCGCTGGCAATAATTCCGGGGCGATTACAACGCTGAACTGCTTTTCAGCAACCGCGTTGATTGCAACGCTTCTTTCAAATTGTATCCTCTGGCCGCTCCGCATGCTTATGGTCAGCAGTGTTGTGCCGACCTTTTGGGGGGTAAAGTTAATGCTGCCGCTGACTGTGCTATTTGGCAGAATGTTGCCGGCGGCAAGCCAGGGCGTGCTTTCTCCCGCAGTGGTTCCGTTTGCAACCTGGTCCTGGGCGCCGTAAACCTTGTACTGCTGCAGCAACAGCATTTCATCCTCGTTTGTTATCTGCAATTCCGCGTCCATGTAACTGTCAGATTCAGCCTTGCTGTTGTTCAGAACCGTAAAGCTGAGCTTGTAGTTTTTGAATACTTTTCCGTCGAACATGTCGGTGGCGCTTTTTGCGATTCCCTCGGCAACGTCAAGCACGTTTGCGCTGAAGCAGAATTTCTCGTCGCACTGCGTTTCTGTGCCAACCTGGAAAATCGCTTCGTTGGCTTTTGCGTACAATGCTTGTTTTCCGGCTGTGCTCTCCGCTTCTCCCAATTCCATGTCCAGCGGGTCCCTCTTTATTTTTCCGTCTTCTTCGGCCCATGCCCTGCAGAATAGCTTCATTTCGTCGCTTATAGTGGCGGTTTCCTTCACCTTTACTTCGGCTTCCACTGCGGTTATGCCTGTGCTGAATTCCCCCCACTCAATGTTCGCCCATTTTGCCTCGTCGCTGCTCAGGTGCGCGCTGTCAACGGCATAGCCGTTTGCCGGGCTGTAGGAAGTGGCTTTCAGGATGTCCGCTCTTCCCGGCGCGTTAATCTCTTTTAGCACAAGCTTGTCCAGCTCCATCGTCACGCTGGTGCCTGTCCTCACATGCATTCCGATGCGGCTATAGCCCTTGTTCGCCGGCACCCTCAGGTTGAAAAGCGCGGTGTACGTTTCTCCCGGCGCGAGAACGCTGATTGCAGCGCCGTCCTTGTACATTCCCTTGAAGTCAATCTTTATGTTTCCCTGTATTATCTCTTTTTCAAGGGCCGCTTCGAATTCTATCGTGCTGTTCGGCTGCACTGTTCTTGCAACAGAGGTGAAATTCGCATAGCCCGGCTTGCTGGCGACAATGTAAACCTGCTTGTCCGCGCGCGTTTCAAGCTCTACAATGCCGTTTATGTCCTCAACCGGCTTTGCCCCGCCGCCGATGACCTCGTTGGTGGCAGCATCCACAAAAGCAACCTGCGCGAACTGCAGGGGGTCGCCCTCGTCGTTGGTTACCTTGGCCCTAACTGTGCCGTTCGCAACGTTCAAAACAACTGTAAGGATTGTCTGCTCGGCTGTCCGCTGGACAAAGTT
>JAPLVT010000069.1 GCA_026396975.1 Candidatus Iainarchaeum sp. | reverse complement strand
GCCTTTCTGCCTGAGGAGATCTAATTCTTGCCACAATCTTTCTCCCAACTTCTTCCCTGATCCTTTCGTATTCCTCTTCCGTCGGCTCTTTGATGCCCGCTCTTTTCGCGAAACCCTTGTTTCTCGCAAGCTGCACAATCGCCTTTTCTGCGCGCAGTTTCTGGTGCAGCTCCCGAATCGCCTGCCGGAAGTACTCTGTTTTCGTGCTGTAATTGAACTCGCGCAGGTCGCCCCGCACAACTTCCTCCAATTTCTTGCCAAGCCTTAAAGTAACAATACCCATGTATTACAATGTAATACGCTGAAAATAAAAACATTTCGGCGCGGTCAAAAGCGGCAACCCCCTCTTTTTAATGATTTTCTTCATTCTCAATAATACAGTGTTTTTATGCCAAACAATGAACCAGTCGACGTCGCCATAGTTGGCGCAGGCCCCGCCGGCATGACAGCAGCGCTTTTTGCCGTGAGGAAGGCGCTCAGCGTGCGCATTTTTGAATCCAATGCGCTTGGCGGGCAGACAGCGGAAGCTGTTTTTGTGGAGAACTACACTGGCATGCCAAAGATGCCCGGTTCCAAGCTTGCGCAGAAAATGGCAGAACACCTGCGCGGTTTCGGGGTTGAGGTGGAAGAGGCGGCTGAAGTAACTGGCATAAAAAAAATCGAAAAAAAAGGCGGCGGAAAAGGAAAGGAGCCTGTTTTTGAGCTTGAAATAAACAACTGCGAGGAAAAAGTGCTCGCTTGCACGGTTATTATTTGCACTGGCAGCAAGTACAAGACGCTCGGCGTGCCGGGGGAAAAGGAATTCTACGGAAATGGAGTTTCTTACTGCGCAACCTGTGACGGCCTTTCATACAAAGGAAAAACAGTCGCAGTGGTAGGAGCGGGGAACAGCGGCGCGAATGCAGCGCTGTTTTTGGCTGAGATTTGCAAAAAAACCTATTTGGTTGAGTTCATGCCAAAGCCGACCTGTGACGCTGTATGCGAAGTGCCTGTTAGAAAGGTCGGCGTTGAACTGCTGCTCAACACGCAGCTGCTTGAAATTTCCGGAAAAAAAACAGTTGAAAAAATCAGAATTAAGGACAGGGGCAGCGGCAGAGAAAAGGAAATCGCTGTTGACAGTGTTTTCATTTATGTTGGAATGCTGCCAAGGAACGCTCTCGCAAAAAGCCTCGGGTTGAAGCTTGACAGCCACGGCTACATTGAGGTTGACAGAAAATGCATGTCAAGCGTTCCGGGCGTGTTCGCAGCCGGCGACATCAACGGCGAGCTCGCGCAGACAGTTGTCGCAGCCGGCAGCGGCGCTGTCGCCGCAACAGCCGCTTTCGAGTACCTAATGCGGCTGGAGTAAATTTTTTTAACTCTTTACAACCCGATTCTTTTGAAAGCCCTGGTAGTATAATGGATAGTATGCAAGCCTCCGGATGGGAACCGTCGCTTTTCCTCCTATGAAAAAAGTCGGTTTCTTGAAGCGAGCTTGTGATCCGGGTTCGATTCCCGGCCGGGGCGTTAATAGTATTTTTCGGCGATTGCCACCACTGAAAACCCTTTTTAATCCTTTTAGCGCTTTTTACTATCGGGAGCATGGGAGAAGTAACCTTAACTGTAAAAGGCGGAGAGTACACTGTTTCAATACCTGCTGCTGTTGCCGCGGAACTCGGCCTGGACGCGAACGCGCGCTACGAGCTCGCGAAGGCAATGAAAGGGGTATGGGTCCTCACGGAAGTTGAGGGAAAACAGGCTGCGGCGCAGGTTGTTTCCGTGCAGCAGGCGCAGGTTGCAGAATCAGTGCAGCAGGCGCAGGCGATTGCCGGGGCAGCGCAGCAGAAAGCCGCTGTTCCAAGCGTGCACCCTCTTGACAAGAGGATTTTTGAGTTGCTTGCAAAGAAAAAACTGTCCGAGCGGGTTGAGGGAACGTTTGAAAAATTGTTGGGCAAGGCCGAGCAGCAGAGGCTGCAGCAGCTGCTCAAGGAAGGGAGCGTTGTTGCTTTCAAGTTGAGCACTAAATACAAAAAGGCTGTTTACAAGACACGTGAAGAGCTCGAGAGCAAGGGCGATAGGGGAAAGGCGTCCGCAGCCAAAGAGCATGCGCCGAAGGAAAGCGAGAGCGCTGCCGCGAAGGAAAAGCCGATTGAGGAATACTGCTTGGAGAAAGACGGCTTCCTTGTTTGCAAGAACGAGGACAGGGCAAGAATGCTCAGTGACCAGCACAAGAAAGAGATTGAAGCCGGCGAGATAAAGGGTTTAAAGGATTTCAGCGGATTATTTTACATCATTGAGAACAGCCTGTACCTGAAGTACAGGGAACAGGCTTTCGCGGTAATAAAGGCTGCGAACCAGATTTCGCTGCAGGGCCTTGCGGCGAAAATGAAAATAAGCGCTTTGCTCGCGAGGATTGTCTGCGAGTTCCTGAAGGATGAGGGCGAGATAATTGAAAAAAGGAAAGACCAGTTCAAAGCGATCGTCTGAAAAGGCAGCCACGCCTGAAATGAAAGGGCCGAAGGCGCTAGTGCCGCTGCTTTCCAAGCGCGAAGCAGACCCTGTTTTCATCGGAGCGCTTGCAGGCAACCAGGGCGAAATAATACTGCTTGTGGTAATCGACACCAACGCCATGCCCGGGCAGTTCGGGTTTGCCGCAAACGACATCGCGGGCGGCAGCCAGCTAATGGAAAAAATACGCGACGCGCTTGAGTTGGTTGGAAAGCACTGCGCCGATGTGATAGAGTGGGGCGATACAGCGATGAAAATAGAGCACCTCGCTTTGCTGAAGGGGGTTGAAAGGATTTTTGTCGTGGAACAGGACAACCAGTACTACAAAAAATTGCTGCGCGAATTGCGCGAGAAGCTCGGCAAGATAGAATTCGTTGAAGTGCGCCTGCCAGCGGAAGAAAAAAAGAGATAACTATTTTTTGTTCGTAGTTATGCCGATTTTGTGTCCTTCTTTTTTTGTTATTCCCTTGCAGCCGAGCCGTACGCCGTCCGGTAGCGATTCTTTTATTTCCCTGATGCTTTCAATTATTTCATTTCTCGATACGCTGGAAAAAAGCGAAAGGTAATCTTGGTTCATTTCAACCGCATCAAGCAAATCTTTCCCTTGGTACTTGCGTTGCATTTCAGGTATTGACATGAAGCGTTTGAAAAAAGGAGAGCCGGGCAGCAATGTCAGCGGCGACAACAGCAGCCAGCGGACGTTCCCAAGCGATATCACTTGTTTTATGAAGCGCATTGTTTCTTCCAAGGATTTCTGGCTTTCGCCTTCAACTCCAAGAACAAAGCTCGGGTCGATTCTTATGCCCTCTTTTTTCAAAAGCAGCAGCCGCTTGAAAATTTGGGTTTTATTCAAGCCGATCATTTTGTTCATTTTGCTGAAGGTTTCCTTGCTGCCGCTTTCCAAGCCGATTTGCAGCAGGATGTTTTTTCCAAAACGCTTTTTTTGCAGGGCAATATACGCGGGGTCTATTTCGTCTATTCTGGCGAAAAACCTAAATGTCTCATCGCCGTTAACCATTTTTGGCCCTTCGCGCGGGCAGTAAGTGTCCCAAACGTCCCAAAAGAATCTCACGCCCTTCTCAAAGTAAAGAGCGTCAAGCAATTTCTTCACTTTCCCGTCATCCATGATTCTGTTGCCCATGTCCATTCTGCCGCAAAAAGCGCAGCTGTTCATTGATGCGAGAGTTCTTTCAAACTGCTCAAACGGGATAAAAGAATGGCTAGTGCTCTTTTGGGCAATGATAGAGGAAGCAGCCCGCCTGACGCAGCCCCTGCCCGAGTAATAATTTATGGCGCTGCCAAAGCCGGCTTTGGCTGATTTTTCAAAGTGGCGTTGCAAATCAAAAAAGTCGTAGTTTATAGTGGGCAACAAGTTCAGGTTATGCGCCACAACAGCAGGGGGAAAAACAAAACCGTTTTTGCTTTTCCTAACAAGCCCCAGAACGCCATTTGTTGGCTTTTTTCTCGAGATTCTTTTGGCTAACTGCTGGAAAGGCAGTTCTGCCTCGTACGCGATTACGCCGTCGATGAATTCCCTGTTCTGCAAAATCTCCTTATAGAGAAAGGTTGCGTTGTGGCCGCCGAGCACGACAAACGCACCGCTGTTTTTTGCTATTCTCCCCGCCAACAAGGTGTTTTTGTGGTTTCCGATTGTCGACTGGAAGCCGGCAAGGCTTGGATTGAACCGTTTAATCTCTTTAGCGAATGCGGTTTGCGAAAAATTTGTTCCATCCAATACCTTTACCTCCGCCTGTCGTCCCATGGCGGCATCCAAGTACGTTGCCATCGAGCCGAGCCCCAAAGGCAAAGAGAATTCTTCGGTGCCAAAATAATTGAAATCTGCCGGGGCGAGACCGAGCAAGACCCTCAATTTGTGTCCCACACATAAATTGCGTCCTGCGCTGTTTTTAACACTGTGTTGTCTTTTAACTGACAACAACAATAAGAATTAAAATTGTTTCATGCAATTCTGCTTGTATGGATCCTTTTATTCTGAAAGAAATCGGCTTCTCCGAGAACGAGATAAAAGTTTACATGGAGCTGCAGAAGAGCCAAATGCTTGGCGCAAGCGAATTGGCGAGGAGGGCGGCCATAAACAGGACGCTCTGCTATCAGATATTGAATAAGCTGATAAGCAAGGGGCTAGTCGGCTATGTCATCAAAAACAACGTAAAATTTTTCATGGCTGCTCACCCAAGCAAGCTGATTGATTATTTGAAGGAAAAGCAGCAAGCGGTCAGCCAGCTGATCCCCCTCATGCTCGAAATGAGGCCGGTTGCCGAGAGGGATTATTCCGCCGAATTGTTTGAGGGAAAAGAGGGGCTGAAAACAATAATGAACGACATAATCAGGTCAAAGCCAAAAGAGTGGCTTGACCTGACGTCCGGAATGACAACAATCCTCCTGCCCGAGTATTACATGCAGCAGTGGGAGAAAAAAAGAGCGTATGCAAAAATCAGGGCGAGGTTTTTGGTAAACGACACGCCTGAAGGGAGAGAAAGGGGAAAATCGCTTGTGAATCTCAAGCTTTCGCAAACCAGATACCTCCCAAAAGGATTGATTGCCCCCTGCCACATATATGTTTATGGGAACAAAGTCGGCATTACGCTTTGGAGCGAGGATTCGCCATTCGGAGTATTAATAAAAAGCAGGGAAATAGCGCAAAGGTTCAGCGAGTTTTTCAACTGGCTTTGGAAAATTTCAAAATGACTATTTTCCCAGCACTATTTCTCTCGCCAGCTTTTTGTTTTCTTCGGCTTTCGCCTGGTGTGCTGCGAGAGTTTCCTTGAAAAAGTCGATTGCAATCTGCTTCATTTCGCCGCTGAGCATTTTTCCGGAGGTGAAATCCTCCGCGATTGCCGCGAGCTTCTCATCGTTCGGGTAATGGAACAAAAGCAGTTCATACACCTTGTCCACTTCAAGCACTCCGCCGAGGCGCCTGTGCTCTTC
>JAPLVT010000161.1 GCA_026396975.1 Candidatus Iainarchaeum sp. | reverse complement strand
TCATAAGTTATTTAAAGCGAATAAAGGCATAATAATTATTGTGAAAGCAATGCAGAGTGAGCGACTTTGCCAACAGCAGTAAGCTGATTCTAAGCGTTTTGGATAGCAACCGGCGGCTTTCACAGAAAGAAATCTCTGCTTTTACGGGCGTTCCCGAAAGGACTGTGAGGCACGGCCTCAAACGGCTCATGGAGAAGGGGCTTGTCAGGGAGCTGGTTGTCTGGAGCGACTTGCGGCAGAAGCTGTTTGAACGGGGTGAGGCACTTTGTCTGAAAGCGTGCTGAACGCAATCGGGAACACGCCGCTTGTTGAAATAAAAAGCGCGAACCCGCTGCGCGGCATTAGGATTTTCGCGAAGCTGGAATCCACAAACCCGGGTGGCAGCATAAAGGACCGGATCGCGCTCGCAATGGTTGAGGATGCGGAAAGGAGAGGGCTGCTGCGCGAAGGCGCGACGCTGATAGAGCCGACCTCCGGGAACACAGGCATAGGCCTCGCGATGGTTGCTGCGGCAAAAGGATACGGGTTTATCGCAGTCATGCCGGAAAACGCGAGCGTTGAAAGGAGGCAGGTAATGCAGGCATTCGGCGCAAGAGTGATTCTTGTGAAAAAATCCGATTGGCGGGACGCTGCAATAAAGTTCACGCAGAAGCTTGCCGCGGAGAAGGGTTACGTGATGCTAAACCAGTATGAGAACAGCGCAAACATCTCAGCGCACTACAACGGCACAGGAAAAGAAATAGTCCAGCAAATGCAGGGAATGAAAATTGATGCGTTTGTTGCCGGCATCGGCACAGGCGGGACAATAATGGGCGCAGGCAGGAGGATAAAAGAGGCGCACTCAAAAGCGCTCATTGTTGGCGCGGAGGCAAAACCAGCCACGGAAATACAAGGGCTAAAAAGCCTTAGGGAAGGATATATTCCGAGAATTTTTGATGAAAAGAAACTTGATAGGATAGTTCAGCTTGACGACGAAGAAGCGTTTGAAACAGCGAGGGCACTCGCGGAAAAAGAGGGGATTTTTGCGGGAATCTCAAGCGGCGCAGCGCTGAACGCGGCAATCTCGGTTGGAAGAGAACTGGGCGCTGGCAACATCGTTACAATTTTTCCAGACGGAGGCGACAAATACCTCAGCACCAAACTGCTGAAAGCGAATGAATAAAAACAATTCACAATAGTTTTTCTTTTGGTGCAGCTTTCCTTTTCGGAAAAGTAGGCTGCTGAAGAAGGTTTTTCTTTTGGTGCAGCTTTTCTTTCCGCGAAAGAAAAGGTGCGCGGGGATGGCAGAACGGTTATGCACCGGCCTGCAGAAACCTTTTCTTAAAAAGAAAAGGTTTGCGAAAAGAACCGATTGCTGCGCAATCGGAAAAAATTGCTGTAAGCCGAGTAAGAGGGTTCAACTCCCTCTCCCCGCTTAGGGGTGGTATCGAACGAAGTGAGATACCCCGACGACAGAGTCGTAGAATTCACGCGCGGAATTTGCCGCGCTTCGGCTCCCCCAAACACTGGATTCACAATGGCTTTTGGTTCACTGCGACTGCGTTGTTGTTTCTTTGATTGTTATTTTGAATTTTGTTGCTTCCCCTGTTCCGGAGGCGCGTGGGTTTTCTAAAACAACCCTTGCGTCCGATGAAACTGCGCAAGTTTTGTTGTAGTATTTGGTTTTGTCTTCATTGCAAGTAGTGTAGGTCATAAAGGGTTTGTGATTAATTAAAAGATTGTAGTCTTCTTTTGTTGGAACTACTTTAACATTCAGTTCACCGCCGCTTTCCACTTGTATCTCAATATCGTATGTTGCAGCAGATTCGCTAGTGCATACAGGGTATGACATAAACCAGCCGTCTGCGATTACTTCTGTTTCTTCAACGTCTGTTTCATAGCGGGTATTTGATTTGTAGTACATTATGTCTTCGGAATTATTGTAATCGTCATCCAGCCCCAAAGCATGCCCTAACTCGTGCTCTGCTAAGCTTAAAACGAGTTCATACGTGAAAGCCTGCCATTTGTGCATGCATCCGCTGTCTCCCAAACCGATTTCAACCCATCTTTCACTCATTGCATGCCCAAGTTTTTGGGTGCCAAACTCTTTAATCCAGAATACAACAACATCAGCTTCAGTTTTGCTTGAAACTTCCTTGAAGGTTACATCCTTTCTTGTTTCCCAATAGGAAGCGGCCTCTCGCACAGCATTGGCATATTTTTCATCAACTCCGGACGGCAGCGCTTCAGCATATAGCTTAACAATTTTTTGGTCGCTTAGGCCGCCATTAGTTTGGGCCCCATCGTCTTCGATGCATCCGCTAAAAAGAGCAATCCCGAAAATTAGTAGAAACAGAGCCAAGCCAAACCAAATCTGCTTCACAATAGATGATTAATACTTTCTGGTATAAAAGAATTGCCCGAATCGGGACTTCTGGCAAATTCAGTTTAGGCGCTTGCCGATAAATCGACAACCCCTTTAACCCAAAAGATTAATTATGCCCTTAGATATATTTACACGCAGAGTAAAGAGGCGGTCGGATAACAAAAATATTATTGTTAATCGGAATAATTCTTGCGGCGGTTTTGTTCAGTGGATGCACTGAACCAAGCGATGATAGCGATACAAACCCGCCTTTGAACCCAATAGATTTTCCGCCAAACACAGCCAATGAACCAGTAAATTTTGAAATTGTTGAGTCCTTGCTTCCGGCTACCGTTGGCCAAGAATATAATTATTCATTCTGCGAGCCAACGCTGGACAATACAAGCGACCTCTGCGACGGCATAACCCAAACCACAAATCCAACAGGGGGCGAGCCGCCTTACCACTTCCAGCTGGATTCCGGAAGCGGATTCCCGCCGATGGGAATAAGCTTGAATTTGAACGGAATGCTGACAGGAACACCAACAGCGGAGGGGGAAAGCGATTTCACTGTGTGCGCTGTTGACCTGTCGGGAAACCAGGACTGCAAGGCGTTTTGGTTAACCGTGGAAAAGGCAGAGGTTTCAGAAACCTGGGAGGGAACACTGACAACATCTGGGCGGCAACTTTGCAGAGAGATGGAAAGTGATAATTTGGAACCAGGAGCACTGAGCGGAAGCGGCAGCTTTATCTTCAGCGTCCCGTACAACATGGCTAAGGCGCTGAACAACGAACTTGAAGAAGGAGCCACTGAAACCAACCGGCTGAGGCAGGGAACCCTAGACTTTACTGAAACAGTGGCAAGCCAGACACTGGGCAAAAACTGCAAATTGCAGGGGGCCAGCGTATCAGGCGCCCAATTTGTGGTTTACGTTGGGCTGGGCAGCGAGGTAGCCGATGAGAT
>JAPLVT010000042.1 GCA_026396975.1 Candidatus Iainarchaeum sp. | reverse complement strand
GAAAAAAACAAGGCAGTTTTTATCTTAAGCCGATGCGCCTGCGCATGTGCCTGGCGCTGGTATCGCCCACCCAGCCGAGGAACTCCCCAAAAGTGCTTCTTCGCTTGCCGACCGGTTTCCTAATTGGAGCCATAATAGATTATTGCCGGGGGCAGTTAATAAACCTTTTCCCGCAACTCTTTTTACGGCTGTGATGACCTGACGATGACTCCGAGCGCACCTTGAAAAGCGAAGCTTTTCGAGGCCTCGCAAACCGAAAGGTTTGCAAGGAAGCTGTGAAGACAGATGGGCGGGCTGAGCCGTTTTTTCATGCCCCCGGTAAAAGCCGTTTTTAAGCCAAAATAAGCGGTTTTAACTACTTTTTCAGGCATAGGTTTAAATGCTTTTTTTAGGGCGGTAATATCAGAATTTTGCTTTAAAACGCGAATAAGAAAAAGCAAAATTTTTGGCTAAGGAGGGTTTTTATGGCAGAGATTTTGGTTGTTGGGAGCAAGGTAAAGGAAGCAGTCAAAAAGGCGGGCTGCAACACTGCGGGAGACTTCACGGCGGAGCTCAGCAAAGTAGTTGATATGAAAATCAAGAAAGCCGCGGATAGAGCGAAGTCAAACGGCAGGAAAACAGTCAGGGCAGCGGACCTGTAAATTTTTTTTAAGCGATTCAGGGAGGCGTTCTGCTCCCTGAATCCAAAGTTCTGATTCTGGATTTAAGCAAAAAGTAAATTAAACCTTGCACACAAATTCGTATTATGCCAGCCAGAATTTTCGAAAAACTCAGGTTCAAGCCAATCGGGCACAGGACTCTTGGAACAGAAAAAAGAAGGGCGATAGCAAACATGGGCATCGGGAGCGCAAGGCCCGAACTGGAGCGGCTGCTGGAAAGAGCGCTCAAGGGGGAAACGCTTCCGACAAAGGCTCTTTTTGAAATAGCCTGGTTTTCGCCGGACTTTGACGTTAAGGCGGAATCTTTTTTAAGAATAGGCCAAATTGGCGAAAAATGGCGCGAACTCGGAGTGCACCCGAACGAAAGGGAGGCAATGCGGCACGACCTGATTGCAATAGCACACCAAATGTCAGGCGTCCACCCGCGGCTCGGGTAGGTCGCATTGCAGGCTGCGTCAAAAATGACCGAAAAGCCGATTGACCCTATCACTGAAGGGTTCCACCCCGAAGGCAAAGACAGGCTGTCGCAGGAGAACTAGTTTTTTACGGCGTTACCCTGTCGATTTGGTAATAGTTGATGTCGTTCTCGCTGTCCACAATCGCGACAAGAAGCACTGTCCGGATGTTGCCCGCCAAGCGGACCATCCTGCTTAAGCCCGGCATCGTGAACCGCTCTTCCTGCGTTGCAACGTGCACAACCCATTGCGTGTGGGCCTGCCCGGGCTTCTGCCCGCGCGGGTAAACCCTGAAATCAAAACCGAACTTG
This sequence comes from Candidatus Iainarchaeum sp., assembly GCA_026396975.1. GTDB lineage: Archaea > Iainarchaeota > Iainarchaeia > Iainarchaeales > JAPLVT01. The sequence continues at coordinate 1,168 of JAPLVT010000042.1, read as the reverse complement.
AAGCCTGTTTTGACGCAAAAGCCCCTCTCCCTGAGGTCTCTGAAGACCGCGTACTTGCTGTAAAAATCCTTTTCCTTTTTGGCGGCCTTCTGCATAAGTGATTTCATTGTAACGTTTTTCCCCTTTTCATCCTTGACCTTCATCTTGTTCTTCTGCATCAAATAAAGCGCTTCCTTCAGGTCAAGCACGAACTCGTGCTGCGTCCGCTCCCCAAACCCCTTCTGCTGCAGCTGGCTCTGCAGGCGCTGGGTATCGACAATAACCTTGTTTTCAACCAAAATAGGCATAACAACCAGTTATTTTGAGTATAATAAAGCATTTAAATTAAAAAAGAATTAATGTTTATTGTTTCCAGCAAAAACCCGAAAAAGGTGCAGAAATGGATAAAACAAAAATAGACCCCTGGGGAAGCGGCGCGGTGACCGATTACGAGCGCGTTTTCAAAGAATTCGGGCTGAGCGCTTTTCCCGAAAAAATGCGCAAAGAACTCGGGCACTATTTCTTCAGGCGCAACATTGTAATCGCGCACAGGGACTTCACGCCAGTATTCGACAACATAAAGAAAAAGAAGCGCTTCATCAACATCACAGGCATAGCGAGCAGCGGGCAATTCCACTTGGGGCACAAGGTTGACATTGACCTGTTCAGGTTCTTCAAAGAGCAGGGAGCAGCGAATTACTTTTGCGTATGCGATTTGGACGGCTATGTCAGCAGGCCCGACAGCAAAGTGCCCTCACTGCAGAAAGCGCAGGAATTCGCAATCAGCAACACAGCCGACGCGCTAGCGCTCGGCTTGGACCCGGAGGACATCAAAGTGCAGAGCAGGCGCGAGCAGCGCTACTACGGCTTCGCTTTCGAGTTAAGCAAAAAAATCACGGCAAACACTTTCGAGGCGATTTACGGGCACATTGATTTGGGGAAAGTAAGCGCAAACCTTTTGCAGTACGCCGACATCCTGCACGGGCAGCTTCCCGAATACAGCGGGCCAATGCCGAGCATTACAGGAATTGGCTTGGACCAGGACCCGCACGCGCGCGCTGTGAGGGACATCGCAAAGCGCTTGCCATACAAAATGCACTCCCCTTCTTTCATTTACTTCAAGCACCAGAGCGGGCTGAAGGAGGGCGCAAAAATGTCAAGCAGCGAACCCGACACCGCAATCTTCCTC
>JAPLVT010000084.1 GCA_026396975.1 Candidatus Iainarchaeum sp. | reverse complement strand
AGCCTCTTGATGAGGTCCTTGTTCTTTCCTATCTCGGAGCGTATCTGCACGAAGATCGGGTTCTCAAACCCGAGCACCTTGTAGTTGAGCTTTGCCGCGATGTTCTCGATGACGCCCTTGCGCTTCAGGCTTTCAACCCTCTTTTTTATCGCAACGTCGGTGAGGCTTGTCTCTTTTGCGATGCTGCTGAAAGATGCCCTGCCGTCGTGCAGCAGGTTTTTTAGGATCGCGATGTCGATTCTGTCAAGTGAAACCTGCATAAAAAAACCACCCCAAAATCACTGGATAAAACCTCGGGCAAGAATTTGCGGAACAATCGCAAAAACCCGCCAAAAGCATTAACTATCCGAATAAAAAAGTATTAAAAAGTTTGCTTTTCAAAACCGTTCTGGCGGATTGTTAATAATTTCCAACCCACTCTTTTTCCATGCAGGAAAAGCCCATAAGCGCGCTGATTGAAAAAATCGCAAAGGAATGCGGGGAGGCCGACGCGGACAAGTGGACAATCGCGAGAATAGTGAAAGAGCTCGGGGCAGAGGAAACAAAAAGCATCAAGCAGCTGAGGGAGCAGGCGCTGCAATTGCTGCAGCAGCTCGACCCGAAAGCGGGCGCTGTTTACGCTTCCTTCCAGCGCATGCAGGTGCGCACAACCGCGGAGCAGATAGAGCCCTTCGACAGGGGCAACATAATCAAAAGCCTGCTGAAGGAAACAGATGTAACGCGCGGCGTTGCGGAAAAAATCGGGGGGGAAGTGGAGGACAAAATAAAAGACCTTGAAATAGAGGACATCAATACCGCGCTAATAAGGGAAATGGTAAACGTAAAGCTGCTTGAATACGGGCACGAGAAAATCAGGAACCAGTACACGCGGTTGGGGCTGCCTGTCGCGGAAGTACGCAAAAAAATAGAGCAGCAGCCGTACGCCTGCAGGGCGATTCTTACGGAATACAATCTCATTGAAGCGATCCCACACGGCATTGCGCGGATGCACTTAACAAGCGAAATTTTCATAGCAAACCTGCACGATTTCGGCACAAGGCCTGCGGCAGCCAGCATAACCCCAACGGTGAAAGAGAGTCCGCAGCTCACAGTGATTGAAGCGCTGCGCTCCGCGAACATCGCAGGCGGCTATTGCAGCTGGCAGCCGAACATAAAGGGGCTGAATGCAGCTGTTGCAGCAAGCGGCAACAGGAAAGAGGCGAAAGAGGCAATGCTTTTGTTCGAGCGCGCTGCGCAAGCTGTTTTTGCCAGGGAAAAAGAGCCGGGCGGATTCAACTGCGTTCACCTTTTCGAGCCGGAAGCAATGCAGGGCGAGAAAATAAACAGGGAAACAATGGTTGCAGGGGCAAACAGCGCGCTGAAAGCGCGGCAGGAAACAAACGCGCGCGGCGCATTTGAAACAGCTGTTGCGATTGACACGAAGTACAAGATAAAGCTGCTGCTGCATCAGCCGCAGGAAACGCTTTTCCTCAACTGCAAAAGCAAGGATCTGTTTTTGCTTAACGGAATCGCCGCGCAAAACAGCGGGCTGTGCTCTTTCACGGCATTGAACCTCACCGGCATGGCGCTCGCAAACAGCGGCAATGAAAACGGCTTTTTCCAGGCGCTGGCGCAAAAAGCCGAGGCAATCAAAAAGCTTGACGAGCTGAAAAGGAAAACGCTTTCGGGCAGGGAATACCTGCGCAAAGCGGGATTGAACTGCAGCGGCTTTTCATCGGCTGTCGGCATAGACTCGTTGCTCGGCGCAAGCAAAATCGCGATACAGGGCGGCGAAACAAAGGCCGGGCTCGGGTTCGCGGAGCGCATTGTTGGAGAGCTGCGCAAAACCCTGCCGGAAAATTTCGTCGTAGCGGAGCTGACAAACAAAAAAGCGCTGCAGCGCTTCGCTGCCTCAAACAAAAAGCAGTTCGGCCGCACCCAGCAATACGCAAGCGAGGCGAAAGAGCTGCAGAGAAGCAGCCAGCTGCAGCGGAACTATTTCTTCACGGCGCTTGCGGAAAACAAGAAAGAACTGGGCGACGCGCTCGACAGCAACGTGAGAACAGTCCTGCTAAGGAAGCAAGCCGCGGAATAAAAGCCGCGTTAATGACCGCGGTGGAATTTTGACCTGGTTGTCTCGTGCTCCTTGATGAGGTCGAAGCGCATCATGTATAGATAGGTTTTCATTACCTCTACGAACGGAAGCACGAGAACGAGCAGCAGCAAAAGCGAGACAAAAGAGCCAATCAGCGCCATCTGGTCGACCGCGAATTCAACGAACTGCAGTATTGCAAGCAGGACGCAGCCGACTATTGTGACAATTGCGAAAGAGCGCGGGTGCGAAGCCAGGAACTCGAAGTTGCTTAAAAGCGCGTGCCTCAGGCCCTCCTCTTCTATTACGACAGCCTGCGGGACGAAAAGGAACGCGAGAGTCGCAAGCAGGACTATCGCGCTTGCGGCCCAAAGCGGCGCGCCGAGAGCCAAAGCGCATACTGTGAAGGCGAAAATCGCGAGCGTGTAAACAGCATAGAAAGCGAAAATGCGCAGCGTGAACTTTTGGATGAGCTCTGTGAGGTAAATGTGCAGCTTTAGCTTGCTGAGGCCGCGCCTGACGTCAAAAACCAGGATTGAAACGAAAAAGGAATAAAACAGCAAGTAGAGAGCCACCAGCCCTGCTTCCAAAGCAAGGACAGCCGGGTTTATTATGCCGATATTGTAGTCGAGCAGGACGCTGCCGCTGCTCAGGAAAATGTTTTCGAAAAAAGCGAACGCAGGTGCGAACGCAAGCAGTAGGGCGAAAACAAGAATTGTCTTGAAATTCGTGAGATACTGCTCCGCGCTGTTCCTCAAAAGCAAAAAAACTGCCCCCTTCCTTTTTATTATATGGGGGATAGAAGGTTAAAAAATTATTCCTTTAGGGGGCTGCCGAAAAGATGCGTTGCAAAAGCCCTTTTTATTTTCACGCCCGCGAATTTTCCAAGCAGGTTTTTTTGCACAACAACATGCTTGTATGAAAGCGAGCGCCCCACAAAACCGCCTTTCTTCCCTTTTTCCGCAACAAGAATTCTCTGTGCAGTGCCGACTAGGCGCTTGTTTCTCTCAAGCGAAAGCTGCCTGCACAGCACTGCAAGAGCCTTGCTTCTTCTCTTTACCTCGCGCCCGCCAACCTGGCAGGGCATTTTCGCCGCAACAGTCCCGGGCCTTGCGCCGAACTTGCTCACGTTAACGACATCGGGCTGCACGGCGCGAAGCACGCTGGCTGTCTCTCCGAACTGCGCTTCGGTTTCTCCCGGAAAGCCAGCGATAACATCAGTTGCAATCGTTGCATCGGGAAGTTTTTTCCTGATCTGTTTCACCAGAAACAAAAAATCCTCTTTCGTGTAATTCCTGTTCATTGCCTTCAGCACGGCGTTGCTGCCGCTCTGCAGCGGGATGTGAAAAAAGCGGTACAATCGCTCGTCCTCAAAAAGCGGCAGGTATTCATCCAAAAATTTCAGCATACGCTGCGGGTTTATCATGCCGACCCTGACCCTGAAATCGCCTTTGTTGCTTAAAAGTTCCCGCAGCAATTCCACTATGCTGGCGCCGATGTCAGCGCCGTAGCAGCCGCAGTCCTGCCCCGTAAGCCAAACTTCAGGTGTTTCCTTTATCGCCTGCTTGAAGCGCGCGTCAATCTCTTTTATTGAATAGCTTTTGAGGTCGCCCCTTGCCTGACGCACACAGCAGAACGCGCATCGCCCAAGGCAGCCGCGAGCGATGGGAATAATTGAAACGAACCTGTTTTCTTTTTGTTGGGGCAAACAAGGGCTAAATTCCTCTCTCGGCAACCCCAAGAACTCCGCGAGCTTTTCAAGCGAAGGCGGAATCTGCACTATTTCGCGCGAAACCTGCGCGATCGCTGCGCTGTTTATCGCGGGCAGGCAGCCGAACACGACAAGCGCAATGCCTTTCTTCTGCGCGAGCGCGTGCAGCTTTCGGATTCTGTTGAGCATGCGGGTTTCGGTCGGCTTTTTCACCGCGCAGGTATTTATTATGATTGCGTCGGATTTTTCAGGGGTTTTGGAAATGCGGATGCCGTTTGCAGCCAGAAAGCCCCTTATCTGCTCTGTGTCCGCCTTATTAAGCGAACAACCATAGCCCTCGACGAAAACGCGCATAGTGGATTACTGCAAAAAGAGTGTTAAAAATCTTACAGGTTTATTTTTTCTACCGCAAAGCGCGTTACCCAGCCGAAAACCCCGCCCCACATGAACAGGAGGAAGGCGCTCTGCCTGAGCTGCGCCGCGAAATCGAAAACAACTTCTTTCTGGCCCGCCAGCTGGGCGAAGTTCGAGTAATACCAGAAAAGCGCGATGTAGAAAGCCGCGAGCGAGAGGAAAAAGAATATTGCGGGAAAAAGCGGGCTGAGAGCCAGCTTGGTTTCGAATTGCCCGTTAACCCAGTCAACCAGCAGGAACATTATGCAGAAGGCAACAGCCGGCAGGATGAAATACATCGGGCTTATGAAATCCGGCAGCGCAAAAACCCATAGCCCGCCGAGCAGCGAATTGCCGATTGTGTCCCTGGCGCTGCTCCAGGCGTAAAGCACGAAGTAGAATAACGCGAATAGGAATACCGCAATAATGACCTTGTTCGGGGGAAAGCCAGCTTCCTTTGCCATTAAAAACAACCATCCAAAAGGGCTAGGTTAATTATTAGAATAATAAGTTTAAAACTGTTTCCTGGGCACTATTTAAACGGCAAAGCAAAGGATTCTCAACGAGGAATTCATGGTTGGGCTTTTCTTTTTGGGAAAGAAACAAGCGGAGAATGAAAAAATGGCTATTGAATTGCCCAAGAGCTTTTCTTTCGAAAAGAAAACCTCGGAAAAGAAATGAACGGAGAATGAAAAAATGGCTATTGAGTTGCCTTGGGTCGAGAAATACAGGCCCGCAAAGCTCGCCGAAATAGTCGGGCAGCAGGAAATAGTAAAGAGGCTGCAGAGCTACGCCCAGAAGCGCAATTGCCCGAACATGATGTTCTCAGGCCCAGCGGGAAGCGGCAAAACAAGCGCGGCAGTGGCGCTCGCGAAAGAACTGTACGGCCCGGAGTTTGAAAGGAACATGCTTGAGCTGAACGCATCGGACGAAAGAGGCATTGATGTTGTGAGGAAAACAATAAAGGATTTCGCGCGCACGCTCGCCTTCAGCGCAGACTTCAAAATAATTTTTTTGGACGAAAGCGACGCGCTCACAGCCGACGCCCAGCAGGCGCTCAGGAGAACAATGGAAAAATACACGCGCACATGCAGGTTCATTCTCTCATGCAATTACAGCAGCAGAATCATTGAACCGATACAAAGCAGGTGCGTTGTCTTCAGGTTCAAGCCGCTCAGCAGCAAGGAAATGTCCGGGCGGCTGGAGGAAATAGCGAAAGCGGAAAACCTGTCGCTTGACAGGAAGGCAGCTGAGGCAATAATTTATGTCAGCATGGGCGACATGAGAAAGGCTGTTAACGTCCTGCAGGCCGCTGCTGCGCTTGACAGCAAGGTAAGCGAAAGCGCGGTTTACAACGTTGCAAGCAGGGCAAAGCCCGAGGAAATAAAGCAGATGGCGCAGTTGGCGCTTGAGGGAAAATTCCTCGAGGCAAGGCAGCTGCTTGACACCCTGATGTTCGAGCACGGCATGAGCGGAGAGGACGTAATGACGCAATTGCACAGGGAAATAATGAACGCCGAGGAGAAAGAAATCCCGAGCAAAACAAAAATCGCTCTTTTGGACACAATAGGCGAATACGACTTCAGGATGGTCGAGGGAGCGAACGAAAGGATACAGCTGGAAGCCCTGCTGGCGCAGTTCATGCGCTTCAAGAAGGGATAATATGCGCGCAAGGAAACCGATTAGAAGAGCCGCAAAAAAGAAGCCGATTTTGTCTGAGGCAATGAAAGCCAGGAGAACGCCCATCGGCTCGCACGGTACGAGAGCCTGGAACGCCGACGAGATGCGACGCTTTGGCAGTGCCGAGGTTTACTTCTATGCCATTACCGGAAAACAGGCGCTGCGCGGTCTCGGCGGCAAGGAAATGTCGAAACGTTTTCTGAACAGCATAGGCGGCAACATCAGCTATTGGGCGAACAAGCACGTGCCGTCAATGACTGACCTTGTGAGGAACCCGCAGGAAACCGAAATGCCCGCAATTGTTTTCGTAAAGCACTCGAAAGGCGCTCTGCTGGACGAAAACTTTTTTTCGGCAGGCGAACCTGGGCAGCCTTTTAAGCCGTACAGCGCAACCATAGAGCCGAAACAAATCGTGGGCACAATCAGGCTAAGCGTTCCCGAGTTCCAGCGCATAGCCGCTAACCTTCAGGCAAAAGGCAATCTGAGCAGGGACAATATGATAAGGGAAATTTCGCTTGCAATGAAAAGGAAAGCAGTCGCCTTCTTCAGGGAAAAATAGCCCTTTCAGAAAAAATCTGTTATTCTCTTTTGGTGCAAGAGCGCGTCGATAAGCGTGGATTCCTTTTTGTAGCGCTCCATCGGCACCCTGAGCTTTTTGCGGAGGAACTCGAGCGCGAGCGCCAGCGAACCGAAGCGCAGAGGCTGCTTTCCGAGCGCGTTGCGCACATTCTCCCTTATTTGCCAGACTCCTAAGGGAATTTGATAGCCTTCGCCAATTTCCCTGAAAACAATTGCAGCCGCCTGGCGCTTTTCTTTGGCGAGAAATTCCGCCACTGCGAGCCTCGCGCTGTAGTAAGCGCCCTCGACATTTGAAGCGTATGTTGTGCGCCCGCCGTAAAACTCGTGGTCATGGACCAGGTGCGCCTGCGTGGCATTCAGCGCCCAGCTGGCTCCAGGCAGCCAGCATTCCAATTGCTCGAAAGCCCAAGCGCTTGGCACAAGCAGAACCCAGAAATCGTTGTCGAGGTAATTGCTGTGGAACAACTGCACCTCGCTTATCTGCGGGAATTGCTTTACTTTTTCCTCAACAAGCGCCTCACTGATGTTGCTGTCGACAGCAGTTATGCTCCAGCGCGTGGGAACAAGGCGCCTGTTCTTTCCAACCCCGAGAGTTCCGGCGCTGAGCAGCTTGTGCAGCGTGCTCACGGGAAACCCCGCATCGTACAGCCGCAGCAGCGCGTCGTTTGCCTTGAGGTCAGTGTCGCTGACAGCGCTGTCGATTTTGCGCGGAACGCTCGGGTTTTCCTGCAGTGACATGCTCGCGAGAGGCGCGCTCGGGCCGATTGGAGCGATGCTTTCGTGGAAAGAAAGGCGCGGCGAAGGCTTTCCTTTCAATTTCACTTCGATTGCAGTGGGCGCTATTGACATCACCAACTCCTGCATTTCGGCAAGCTCATAAGAGGGCTTTGCGGCTGCTGTTGCATCAATGCTTTTGCTGCCCCTCACAAGCCTCTGCCTGAAGGAAATAATTTGCTCGGGAGGAAGGCCGAACCAGCGCTCGGGCATGTCCAACAGCAGCGAGTCACAAACCTCAGTGGGGCTAAGCGGGCCGATTGAAACTTTGGGGTAGCCGTGCCAGCCCACGAACAAGCCCGGGGGGCTGCTGCCTGTAAAACTGTCTCCCACAATGTTTGCTACAACTGATTTTTGCATCTCGAATTTTTCGAGAATGGGGCAGGTGCGCATGCCGCAGAAAAACCTGCCCTTGCACCGAATACACTGCTCTGCAGAAATCATTCTATCAAATAATTCCCTGCGCGCGTGGGTATAAATAGGTTTCAAAAGCTGGCTTCCGCTCAAGGAAAAAAAGGAAGTTTTTTATTCCCCTAAAGCGCCCTATTGTACTACATGGCAAAGGCAAGCGGGGCAATAGAAATCTTCAGCAGGGCGATAGGCGCCACGCTTGACCTGCGGTTTTTCCTTTTGCCCATTCTTACAATCGCTTTCGGGATGATAGCGGTTTTCGGCGCGATGGTATTGTGCATTCCATTTGCGGTAATGGCGCTTTTTAGCATCGATTTTTTGCCGGGATTGGCTGCAGCGGCGTTGCTCGGGATAATTGTTTTCATCGCTGTGATAGTGGTGGCGTCCGCGGTTATTTCGGGGTTCTATTACAAGAGCGTGCAGGAATACCTCAAGAAGAAAAAATTTTCCATTGAGAAGAACTTTTCTTTTGCGCTGAAAAAATGGAAAACGCTTACGGCTGTTTCGCTGCTGCAGGCGCTCGTGTGGATGGTGCTTGTCGTGTTCTTCATTGCGCTTTTGGTCGGGCTGGTTGCGGGTTACGCGGGCGCAAGCGGCATTCTGGAAAGCGCCGAGCTCGGGGCAACGCCAATGGAGGTACTTGCGGCTGCAATGCCGATTGTCGGCATCGTCGGCGGAGTTGTCTTACTCGGGGTTATCGCAAGCATTCTTCTTAACACGCTTGTTTTCCTCTGGCGGCCCGCGGCTGTTTTTGGGAACAGGCCGGCGCTGCAGTGCGTCAGCGACGGATACGCGCTCGGGAAGAAGAACTTTTGGCGCAACACTGGCGCGCTGTTCCTTTTGCTTGTCCTAAGCGGCGCGGTAATGGGAATACAGTTCCTCGACCCCACAGTGATAATTTCCCTTGCGCTAAGCGCCTGGCTCAGCCTTGCTGAGGCAGTGCTGGTTGTTAAGATATACAACGAGGGCTAAGCCCCCCGAAGCATGTTGTACCGCTGATGGGGGCGCACGGCTGAAGCCCCAAAGCATGCTTTGCCTGATTGGGGGAGCGCACAATTCACGCTTGGTTGGCGGCTTTGGCGAATTTCGTTTTTTGCCTGAAAGGGCATTATTTTTAAATAAGGATAACTGGTATTTCAGGTACTATGGGTATTGATTGGGGCAACCAGGAGGAGAGGGAAAAATTCTGGCACAGCAGCAGCCATGTGATGGCTGCGGCAGTGAAGCAGCTTTATCCCAACACCAAGTTTGCCATAGGGCCGTCGATTGAAGAGGGCTTTTATTACGATTTTGACGTTGAAAAGCCATTCACTCCCGCTGACCTTGAGAAAACTGAGAAGAGAATGCTCGAGATTGTGAAGAAAAAGGAAAAATTCGAGCGCAGGGAAGTAAGCAAAAAAGAAGCATTGAAAATTTTTGCCGGGCAGCCGTACAAGATAGAGCTGATTAACGAGCTGCCGGACGAGAAGGCAAGCGTTTACACCAATGGAGAATTCACAGACCTCTGCAAAGGGCCGCATCTCGCAAGCACGGAACATATAAAAGCAGTAAAACTTCTGCGCACTGCGGGCGCCTACTGGAGGGGAGACGAGCACAATAAAATGCTGCAGCGCATTTATGGGATAACTTTCCCGGAGCAAAAGATGCTTGAAGAATGGCTGCACAGGAAAGAGGAGGCAGAGCGCAGGAACCACATAGTGCTCGGAAAGCAGCTAGACCTTTTCAGCATGCAGCGGGAAGCGCCGGGCTGCGTTTTCATACACCCAAAGGGAATGGTGATATGGAACGAATTGGTGAACTTCTGGCGGCAGCAACACGAAAAAGCAGGATATGTAGAGGTTTCAACGCCGCTGATACTGAAAAAAGAATTGTGGCTGCGCAGCGGGCACTGGGACCACTACAAGGAAAGCATGTACTTCACAAAAATAGACGACGAGGATTTTGCGGTGAAACCGATGAACTGCCCCGGCGGCATTCTTGTTTACAAAACAAAAAGGCACAGTTACAGGGATTTGCCGATAAGAATGGCTGAGCTTGGGACAGTCCACAGGCACGAAAAAAGCGGAGTGCTGAACGGCCTGTTCAGGGTGAGGAAGTTCACGCAGGACGATGCGCACATTTACTGCACGGAAGAGCAGATAGAGCAGGAGATAGTTGGCATAATCGGGATGATCGACCACTTTTACAAGACCTTTGGTTTTCCCTACCACGTTGAACTGAGCACGCGCCCGCCGAACGCCATGGGCGGCAAGGAAACATGGGACAAGGCGGAAGCGGCGCTGCAGGAAGCACTGCGCAAAAAAGGAATGCAGTTCAAAATAAATCCCGGGGAGGGAGCTTTCTACGGCCCAAAAATAGACTTCCATATCAGAGACAGCCTTGGAAGAACATGGCAGTGCGCCACAATACAGCTTGACTTCAGCATGCCGGAAAAATTCGAACTGCAGTACGTTGACAAGGACGACAAGCCGCGCAGGCCGGTGATGCTGCACAGGGTTGTTTACGGCAGCATGGAAAGGTTTTTGGGAATACTGATAGAGCACTACGGCGGGGCATTCCCGCTCTGGCTAAGCCCGATGCAGGCTGTTGTGATCGCGATTGCCGACAGGCACTTGGATTACGCGGAAAAAACCGCAGCAAAAATGCGGGAATCAGGCATTCGGGCAAGCGTTGACGGCAGGCAGGAAACAGTCAGCGCAAAAGTCCGGGACGCGCAGCTTGAGAAAATAAACTACATTCTCTGCGTTGGCGACAGGGAGCAGAAAGAGGGAACAGTTGCGGTAAGGACAAGGGAGGGAAAAGTAGAGGGCGCGATAAAAGCCGACGAGTTCATAAAAAGAGCGCAGCGGGAAATATCCGAAAAGAAATAATATTAAATCCCGAGTGAATAAATCAGCCGCGGACCGCGGAAACAAAAAATAGCTCCTTTTTTCCCTTAAAGTTTATATAATAGAAATTACTTCTTATTTCTGGTTCTCATAATGGCAGACGTTGACTATCTGGCTGACCTTATAAAAAAGGCGAAAGAGGCGAAAAAAGCAGAGTCTGCGGCTGCTTCCGAAGAAGAAGGGCTTGGCAGCGAACTGGAAAAAAGCCTGCGGGAAATAA
>JAPLVT010000031.1 GCA_026396975.1 Candidatus Iainarchaeum sp. | reverse complement strand
GCAGAAGCTTGCGAAGGAACAGGGGACCCCCCTTTTTGTAATCGACCATGAAAAAATAAGGCGGAATTACCGCGAATTTAAGGAACAACTGCCAAATGTCCAGGCATACTATGCGGTAAAAGCCAATGCCAATCCTGCAATAATAAAAACATTGTATGATATCGGCGCGAGCTTTGACGTGGCATCAATGCCGGAATTCCTGATGGTGCACGAGAACATTAAAGGCATGCCTGACAAGGAAAGGCAGGACTGGATTTGGGACAAAATTATTTATGCAAACACAATAAAGCCCGTAGAGACACTGGAGGCATTGGACAAATACAAGCCGCTTGTTACTTACGACAATATCGAGGAACTAAAGAAAATAAAGCAGTATGCCCCGCACGCGGGCCTGTGCTTGAGGATTAGAGTGCCGAACACCGGCTCAATGGTCGAGTTAAGCTCTAAATTTGGGGCTAGCCCGGGAGAAGCAGTAGACCTTATAGAAGAGGCTTTCAAGACAGGGCTTGTTGTAGAGGGAATAAGCTTCCATGTGGGCAGCCAGTGCACCAACTTCGACAATTACGCGCAGGCACTGCAGCTTTCCTCAAACATAATAAAAGAAGCGGAATCAAGGCTTAACCAAAGAATCAAAATTCTGGACATTGGAGGGGGCTTTCCGGTAAAATACAATCCAAAAGTAAAATCATTCAAGACAGTAGCCAAGAAGCTGAACTCGGAGATAAAAAGATTGTTTCCCCCTGACATGGAAATACTTGCAGAGCCAGGAAGATTCATGGTGGCAAATGCCTGCACTGTAGTTGCCAAAGTGATTGGAAAGGCATTCAGGGACGGCAAGCCATGCTATTACATAAACGACGGAGTGTACCACACATTTTCAGGGCAAGTTTTTGACCACTGCGTCTACCCCATAAACGCGTTCAAGGAAGGCGAAAAGCACATTTCGGCTGTTTTCGGGCCGACCTGCGATGCATTTGACACAATAACGCTAAGCGCAACGCTCCCGGAACTCAATATCCACGATTTGGTTTATGCGGAAAACATCGGAGCCTATTCGTGGGCATCGTCAACATACTTCAACGGCTTCCCGCCGGCAAAAGTGGCACACATAAACAGGTAAGACCAGGCGGGCTTTGCCACTAAAGTTTTTATTCTATCCTTGTTAATAACTGCTTTTCTTCATCGCTGAAATAACATACTTCTAAAAACATTTTACTATTACATTTGTGGGAAAACTGATGCAACAGGATTGGCAGAAAATTGGATTGAAAGCAGGGCTGGAGTGCCACCAGCAGCTGGACACTGGCAAGCTTTTCTGCAGGTGCCCGAGCGTTCTGCGCGAGGAAAAGCCGGACTTTGTCTTCGAGCGCAGGCTGCGGGCAGTTGCTTCCGAGCTTGGAGAATTTGACAAGGCTGCGATGGAGGCTTTTGAAAAAGGGCTTACTTTTAGGTACGAAGCCTACAACGGAACAACCTGCCTGGTGGAAGCCGACGAAGAGCCTGTGGAACCCGCCGACAAGGAAGCCCTGGAGGCAACACTGAAAGTCGCATTAATGGCAAAATCGCGGATTCTCGACGAACTGTACGTGATGAGAAAAGCGGTTATCGACGGCAGCAACACAAGCGGCTTCCAGCGAACAATGCTGGCGGCAATCGGCGGCGAGCTTGAACTAAGCGGCAAAAAGGTCGGCATTCAGACAATCGCGCTTGAAGAGGATGCGGCTCGCCCCACAGCGAAAAAAGAAGGCGAGATAACATACAGGCTTGACAGATTAGGCATACCGCTCATTGAACTTGCCACTGCGCCGGAACTTTTTACCCCTGAAGAAGTGAAAGAATGCGCCCTGAAGATTGGAGAGCTGTTCAGGCGCACTTGCAAGGCAAAAAGGGGGCTTGGCACAATAAGGCAGGACCTGAATGTTTCCGTCGCGCAGGGAGCAAGAGTGGAAATAAAGGGGGTACAAGAGCTTGAGCTGATTGACGAGTACGTGCGCAGGGAAGCGCAGAGGCAACTGTCACTTGTTGGGCTGCGAGAGGAAATGCTGAAAAGGAAAATAAGCGAGAAGAATTTTGCGCCGCTTGAAATCGCTGATTTAAGCCAGATTTTTTCCGAGACACAGTGCAAGTTCCTGAAAGGAAAGCAGGTTTTTGGAATAGCACTGCACAAAATGGGCGGGCTGCTTGGAAAAGAAACACAGCCGGGCAGGCGCTTTGGCACGGAGATCGCGGATTATGTGAAAGCGAGGGCAGGCTTGGCCGGGATTTTGCACAGCGACGAGCTGCCCGCATATGGCATCAGCGAAAGGGAAGTGGAGCGCGTCAGGCACAAGGCGAACTGTGTGATGGACGACGCATTTGTGATAGTGCAGGCTGACGCTGCAAGGGCGCAGAAGGCGCTTGCTGTTGTCGGCGAAAGATGCAAGATGGCGCTTTCGGGCGTGCCAGAGGAAACGCGCAACGCGCTGGAAAACGCGAACACCGAGTACAGCAGGCCTCTGCCTGGAGCCGCGCGCATGTATCCCGAAACAGACCTAAAGCCGATTGGCATAAGCACAGATTATTTGGAAGTGTTGGAAAAAGAACTGCCACTGAGCGTTGCGGAAAGGGAAGAGTTGTACGCGGGCAAAGGCCTGAGCAGGAATTTGGTTGACGGGATGAAGCTCAGCAATTACGCCTGCTTTTTCGAGCAATTGGTGGAAAAAGGCATTAACGCGACAACAGCCGCAAGCCTGCTGCTTGAAGGGTTAACGCAGCTGCGCAGGGAAGGAATAGAGAACATTCCGAATGAAATGCTGGAACAACTGCTGCTCGCGGAGAAAAACAAGGCTGTCACAAAAGATGTAATGCTTGGCGTGCTGCGCCAGTGGAGCAAGGCGCCAGAAAAAGAACTCAAGGAGATTTTGAAGGGATTGCAGGTTGAACGCGTCGGCGACGCGGAAGTCAGGAAGGTCATTGCGGCAATCGTTGAAAAGAACAGGGCGCTTGTGGCGGAAAAAGGCGAGCGCGCCGCAGGCGCGCTGATGGGAGACGCCATGAGGGAGCTGAAGGGAAAAGCCGACGGCGGGGCAATAAGCGCCATCCTTAAAGAAGAGCTTGAAAAAGCTGCGGGAAAATAACAGGCGAGGCTTGAACCAATAAGTATTTATCCGACAAAAAACAATTTTTGGGTTTAATATGCAGTGGGAAGCGCTCAGGAAAAAATACGACAAGAAGAACGTATTGCCGTGGATGAGGTCATTCGGCGACCAGTGCATCGAGGCTATTTACATTGGCAGCAGGTTCAAGCCGAAAAAGAGGAAGATTGAGAAGATTGTCGCCTGCGGGATGGGCGGAAGCGGCGTGGGAGCGGGAATACTGAAGGATTTGCTGAAAGGCGAATTGCACGTTCCTTTCGATGTTTTCAACAGCTACCACCTGCCGGAATACGTTGACAGCAAAACTCTTGTTTTTGTGGTGAGCTACAGCGGCAACACGGAGGAAACAGTGAATTGCCTGCGCGAGGCGAAGAGGAATATTGCTTACCTTTGCCTGCCTCTGCTTGTCGTGCTCGTGAAGCTCGGTCTTGTTTCAAGCAAGAACGGCGAATTGAACGAGGCTGTTTTTCTTTTGAAAAAAAGCGCTGGGCAGCTTGAGGAAAAGGCGAAAGAGCTCGCGCTGCGGATGAAGGGAAAAATGGTTGTGATTTACGCGCCCGAAGAGCTTAAAACAGTGGCTTACAGGTTCAGGACAGAGTTGAACGAGAACAGCAAGCAGTTCGCGCTGCACCATTTTGTGCCGGAACAAAACCATAACGAGATAAACGCTTACCTCGGTCTGACTAAAGCGAACAGTGAATTTATACTTCTGAGGCACAAAAATGAGCCCGAAAAAATCCAAAGAAGATTCGCTTTTCTGCACAAAACATTGCGCAAAAGATTCAATGTCGCGGAAGTGCACCTCGAGGGAAAAAGCCTTCTTGCAACAGCGCTTTATGCCGTACAGTTCGCCGCGCTGGCATCATACTATTTGGCGATGCTGAACCATTTGGACCCGGAATGGATTCCAATAATAAAGGAACTCAGAAAAGAGATGAAAAAGAAATAGCCTGCTTAAATCATTCCCTTTGCAGCCTTGCGCGCACCGCGCATGCATTTCTTGTGCCAGTACTGCCCCATCCACTTTTTCTCGGTTCCAAGCTTTCCGCACAACGCGCAAGGCTCGTTGTACTTTCCTGCAGGCTCTGCAGCAGCCTTTTCCTTCTTCTGCTCCGCAGCGCCTTCTTCCTTTTTGCCTGTAAGTTTATCGAACAAACCCAAAAAAAATCAGCCCATTTCAATTATCCTGCTTTTCTTCTTCCGCTTCTTTTTCTGCGGCTGCCCAGAATCGCCCGCAGCACCGCCCT